>JBJTUF010000228.1:0-21800 GCA_046080565.1 Cuspidothrix sp.
AAATTTTTGCTGTAGCTCGTAATTTAGCTCTAAATCTTTACCGTTCTCATGACTTTAAAAACATGGCTCAAGCACAAAGATTTGCTTCTTTTGGTCTTACCACTCTCAAGCAATTATTTAGAATGAAATAGCCCTGAAATAGTAAGGGTCTTACTATTGCCTTTTGCTTTCTGCTATAAAATCAGTCCACTACCTTAATAAATCCACTGCGTAACCCTTTAAATACACGAGTTATTTGTCTGCGTTCATCTTCATCTAATTCTTCTTTTGATAATAAAGTGGACATGAGTAAATTCTGATCTTGTCGCGTAATTCTGCGAATGGAAAATATGCGCTCCAATACGGTTGTTAAGATCATTTGACCTGAATTATTATGATCTGGCATATCCTTTACCAACAATTTATTTCTGATTGCCTATAATAATAATGTATATTAATTTAGACCTTTTTTATATTCGTATCTCTACGGAATTATCAAAAATCAGTATTTATAGATTTTGTGCATATATCAAGAGGTAGATTTCCAGTAAAATTACCAATAAGGCAATTAATCACAAGGTTGATAATTATGACTATAGCTAAGATTGGAATTATTGGTGGTAGTGGGTTGTATAAGATGGAAGGACTAAAAGATGTGGAGGAAATAGAAATTTCTACGCCTTTTGGTTCACCGTCGGATGCGATTATTCTCGGAACTTTAGAAGAAACTAGAGTAGCTTTTTTAGCGCGTCATGGTCGTGATCATACTTTATTACCTTCTGAATTGCCGTTTCGGGCTAATATTTATGCTATGAAGCATTTAGGGGTAGAATATCTAATTTCTGCGAGTGCTGTAGGTTCTTTGAAGGCTGAAGCTAAACCTCTAGATATGGTAATTCCGGATCAGTTTATTGATCGAACTAAGAATCGGATTTCTACGTTTTTTGGTGAGGGTATTGTTGCTCATATTGCTTTTGGTGAACCGATTTGCCAGAATTTAGCTAGTATTTTGGCGGAGGCGATCGCTTCTTTAAATTTACCAGATGTCACTTTACACTATGGTGGGACTTACGTATGTATGGAAGGCCCCGCATTTTCTACTAAGGCGGAGTCTCATCTCTATCGTAGTTGGGATGCAACGGTAATTGGGATGACTAATTTACCGGAAGCAAAGTTAGCACGGGAAGCGGAAATTGCTTATGCAACTTTAGCACTGGTGACGGATTATGATTGTTGGCATCCCGATCATGATAGTGTGACAGTAGAAATGGTGATTGGGAATTTACATAAAAATGCGGTAAATGCTCAGAAGGTTATTAAAGAAACTGTGAAGCGGTTAAGTACAAATCCTCCTACCAGTGATGCTCATTCGGCTTTGAAATATGCAATTTTAACGAATTTGGAGAAAGCACCGACAGCAACTAAGGAAAAGCTGGGTTTGTTGTTGAATAAATATTTGTAAAGGGATGAGGTTAATTATTACTTACTTTCTGCATCTGATACCAATTTTATGTGAAGCTGCTTATATTTGTTGCCACCCGGCGTTGCTGTCTCCCCTTACAAGGCTACCATATACACATAAGTGATCAAATCCCACCCTAACTCCCAATTCTGGGGGAATCATAATTTCAAAGTCCCCCGATTTAGGGGGTTAAATCAGCACAATATAAAGAGAAATGCGATCGCTAATCTCTATTGAGAAAATTACGATCAAATTTACGGAAAATAGAAATCTCCTATGCACAACATCAGCTAACCCTTGTATAAAATTTCATTGCGATTAGCTGCGCCATAGACAGGTAAAGAATTATCTAAATGTGGGATAAGAGGAGCAGGAATATAAGTAGATACTTCCAATTCCTTTTCTAACTCTTGTAAAAATTTATCTTGTGCAGCCCGGAAGGCGGATATATTTGAACCACGATTAATAATAGTAAACCAAACCATACCGCGATCGCGTGTGGGGACAACTCCAGCCAAAGCACTAACACTATTGAGAGTACCTGTTTTCATCACAGTTGCTCTTGGCATATGGCGGGAATGCATTGTGCCTCGGTCATCTAGTCCAGAGGTAGGAAATAAATCAGCTAAACTTAATTTATAAATACTAGCTTCTCGTTGTAAGGCCATAAACATAGCAGCAACGGCTCTAGGAGAAATTTGATTTTGGGTACCTAAACCAGAACCGTTAATTAGAAGAATTTCCGACCGGGGAAATCTAGCTAGTTGTGATGCCATACTACTTATCACATCTACTCCGCCCATATTATCAGCTAACATTTGGGCGATATAATTATTACTGAAAACATTCATTTCCTTGATAATTTTTTGTAAAGGTAAGGAAAGATGGCGCACCAGTAAAGTTTGACCTAATTTGACTTCTTTTTCTATTTTAATATTACCAGTAATATTGATTTTCGGTTTAGCAGTTCCAGAGGGCATTCTAGAGTAATGGGAACTAATAGTACGAGACCAGTTGTCACTATTTAATGCTTGTTTGAATAGTTGCCCAGCTAAAGAATGATTACTTTGGAAATTCATGGAAAAAGTACCATTAATAATCAAATTGCCGTTGACTTTTTTAACACCTATTTGATTGAGAGTATTACCCAAAGCGATCGCTTCTTGCCAAACAAACATCGGATCACCAGTACCAGTAATCACTAGATCACCTTTTATAACCCCATCTTCTATCTTGCCATTGGTACTTACTAAAGTTTCAAACTGATGATTAGGACCCCAAGCCTTCAAAGCTGCTAAAGAAGTAGCAACTTTAGTTAAAGAAGCAGCAGGTAAAGGAATAGTTCCCTGATGATTAGCCATTAACATTGCACCTGATTGTAACCAAATACCCTGAGATGATACAAGGCTTGGATCAATCAATTGTGATGAAATTAACCCGCGCAGATATTCTTGTACTGTCATAGCTGCTGTGGGACTAGGATCAGGTAGAATAACAACGCTAGGGCTACCTTGCCAAGCTAATAAATTTAAGGCTTGTAGAGGTTGAAACTGCACCTTTGCGATTTCTAAACATAAAGAAAACAAACCTGCTCCTAATAATTCCAGCATAGTGAGATTCCTCGATTGGATAATGGATAATTTGTCAAAGTTGTCATCAATTTTAGAGGATGTTTTAAAATTCTTATATATGACCAGTAAGCTGGAAAAACCTTGCTCTTTTTTTGGCAACTTCTACCAATATACGAGCCTGATTATATTTATCAGTATTGAGTTATCATGAACTAAGAATTTAGGATTATTCCTACTTATCAAAGCAGAATACAACAGATTTCATATTTGTTACCAACATCAATAATGATAGTACCAGTCTTATTGATCAAAAATAAAGTTCTCTCCTAGTTAGTGTTTTTTTGTATATTTCGACTAATTCATAAATTGATGTAGCTTACTTTCTTTCTGGATGTGCTGCTTCCTCTAGGCTACAAGTTCCCACTTGATTAATCACTGCAATCATTTGATACAAACGCCCTAAATCTCGTTGATTGAAATATAATACTAATCGTGGTAAACCAGAAGTCTCATCTTGTCCTTCTTGGGGTAATGCTTGACTTTTAATAATTTTACCTGTGACTAGAATATCACTAAAATTTCTATTCAGTGCATCCACTTGAGCATCGGATAAATCTTCTCTAAGCCTGATAACTAATTGATCTCCAACATAACGACTAGAGTGATAAACCTGATAAAAACAGGTAATAGCATGACAAGCAACTTCTAGATTATCTGTAATAGTGTATAAGCTAGGATCATCAGGGCTAACTAAACCTGTTTTTACCAATTGCTCATCAATATACTTACTCCAAGATCGCCAATAATCACCTCCAGGTTGATCAATTAAAACTAAAGGAACTGGCCCAAATTTTCCTGTTTGGCTTAATGTCATACATTCAAAAGCCTCATCTTGAGTACCAAAACCCCCAGGAAATAAAGCCACAGCATCACTTTCTTTCAAGAGAAATAACTTACGGGTAAAGAAATATTTAAAGTTAATTAGTTTAGTATCACCTTGAATAATGGGATTAGCTTGTTGTTCAAAAGGTAACTGAATATTTAAACCAAAGGAATTTTCTTTCCCAGCACCTTCTTGACCAGCTTGCATAATACCACCACCACCACCTGTCATGACCATAAATCCTAATTGGGAAACTGCACGACTAAATGCAGCGGCCATTTGGTAAGCTGGAGCATCTGGGGCTAGACGAGCCGAACCAAAAATAGTAATTTTCCGTACATGACGGTAATCATAAAATAATTTAAAACCACGTTCCATATCTGCCAAAGCCGCAGATAGTATTTTCCAGTCTAGACGTTCAATTTCAGTATCAGCAAGCTGCAAAATAGTGGTCAATGATTGTTGAATGAACTGACGATGTTTGAGCGTAGGTAAACGATCTATTAATTCGGCTACATCGGCTTTGAGGGAATCTAAGGAAGAAAAAGACGGTTCAGAGGTCATAGGTACTGCCACAATAATTGGCACTATATTGTAACCTAAGTTGCTAGTTTAAGAAGTAAAAAAGATATGGGAAGATTCAGGAGGCAAGAGACAGGAAAGAAAATCCTTATTGCCTCTCATCTGTCGCCTGTCACCTGTCACCTGTCGCCTATTCCCTATTCCTTGAGATGTTTTTCTATGGTGTTAGCTAAAGTGCTTTTAGGTACAGCACCCACAACCATATCTACCTTTTCTCCATTTTTGAAAATCATCAGTGTAGGAATACTGCGAATACCATACTGACTGGCAACATTCGGATTTTCATCAGTATTGACTTTCACTACTTTGAGCATTCCTTGATACTGAGTCGCAATTTCTTCAACTACAGGAGCTACCATTCGGCATGGACCACACCAGGGAGCCCAAAAATCAACTAACACGGGAAGTTCGCTGTCGAGGACTTCTTGCTTAAACGAGGTATCTGTAACTTGTTCTGCTGCTGACATACCTAAAAACCTTTACATAAGATATTTCTGAGTTTGGTGAAAATTCTACCATAGCAAAAACATCCTCTTGGGGATAAACTATCTAGATTTACAAATAAACGATAAAACTTATTGCTAATTAAAAGGAACCGCCCGAAGATTAGTCCGGGCGGAATGTGGTGTGAGGAGTGAACGGAAACGTGCGTCTCCGCCATCTCTATTGTAGGCTAGATATTGAATTTTTCCAGTAGATTCTTCAGTCTGATACAAAAGTTTTTATCCTGGTATCAGGAGGAACAGCTAAGGAGTAAGGGAGCAGGGGGAATTTTTATCCATTACCCATCCTTTATTTACCCATACCTAACTGTTGGGCTTTTTGGTAAACTTTGCCTTCAGTAAGCAGAGAAGGAGCGATGACAACTTCAACTTGCTGCATTTCTTTGATGTTTTTAGCGCCTAAAGTTCCCATACTGGTTTTTAAAGCTCCTAACAGGTTATGAGTACCATCATCTAAACCGGCTGGACCTGTGAGTATTTGTGCTAAAGTTCCTGTTGTACCTACTTTAATTCGAGTACCACGAGGTAATACAGGGCTAGGGGTAGCCATGCCCCAATGATATCCACGTCCAGGAGCTTCGGCGGCTCTAGCGAATGGAGAACCGATCATAACAGCATCTGCACCACAGGCGATACATTTACATATATCCCCACCAGTAATTAATCCGCCATCGGCGATTACAGGCACATATTTACCTGTTTCTTGGTAATAATCGTCTCTAGCAGCTATACAATCAGCGATCGCTGTAGCTTGAGGAACACCCACGCCCAGCACACCGCGAGAAGTACAAGCAGCACCAGGTCCAATACCTACTAACACTGCTGCCGCTCCAGCTTTCATTAGTTCCAATGTAACTTCATAAGTTACACAATTGCCTAATGCCACAGGAATGGGCATAGAACCGCAAAATTTTGCTAAATCTAGAGGAGTAATAGATTCTGGTGATAAGTGATCAGTAGAAACTACTGTAGCTTGGATAAAAAATAAATCTGCTCCTGATTTAGCTACAACTTCACCATATTTACTTGCACCTGCTGGAGTTGCGCTAACTGCCGCAATACCGCCTTGCTGTTTAATTTCCTGAATACGTTTTTCAATTAGTTCGGGCTTTATTGGTTCAGCATATAGTTCTTGCATGAGGGCAACAAATTCATCTTTACCCACAGAGGCAATCCGATCTAAAATCGCTTCGGGATCAACATAGCGAGTTTGGATACCCTCTAGGTTGAGTACACCCAATGCCCCTAATTCTGATAAGCGCACAGCCATTTTTACATCCACAACACCATCCATTGCACTGGCAATGATCGGAATTTCTCGCTCAATATTGCCAATTTTCCACTTGGTATCAGCTAAACTCGGATCGAGTGTTCTGTTACCAGGAACTAAGGCAATTTCATCAATTCCATAGGCTCGGCGAGCCTTTTTTCCCCGCCCAAGTTGAATTTCCACGCTTTAACTTTTCTCAAAACTGTTTAAGCTAGGGTATCAAATTGTGGACAGATTGGGAATTGTCCGCCAATTAAAAATTAAAAATTAAAAATTAAAAATCTCCCACCTATTAACCCAATCTCTCACTTATTTTTAGTATGATCAGCACCCGTATAACCCGTAGCTAACCAAACAACTGCCCTAGCACCATCCCGAATAGATTTTTGAATCGGTTCTGGAGAATTTGCTGAAGGAACTGATACAGGCTTGAATTTCATCCCCCGACTACCTAAAACAATTTCTCCGACGATGCAAGCACGACGCATATGAAAATCAGATGTAATTAAATAAACACTTGTAATACCACGAGCCTGTAATTCATCTACTAAGGTAGTAAAATTAGTAACTGTATCTACAGCTTCATAATCTAAATTTAAGCGGTGGAGATCAATCCCAGCATTAGCAAATATTTTTTTAGTAGACTGTGGTGGACTACCACCAGATATCCAAATCGGTATATTGGGATATTGATGAGCCAGTTTGGCTGTGAACTTTTCTCTTTCTAATAGGGGCGTAGAACCACCTAAAACTAATATTGCCTGTGGTTGTACAAATTGATTTTGGACTGATTTTAATCCCCACCAGACGTTTATAGAGAGGATGCAAGCCATCAGTCTGACAGATTTACTGCTTAACAAGAGCTTATTCAAAGCTCTATCATTTTTTTTGGGAGTGGAATTTCCTTTAAAAATCAGCACAATGACGCTTAAGAATGATAGTTAGTATAAGTTTGTGCGAAGTATACCTTAAAAAAATGGGTAGCTGGGCAATGTAAGTTACCAAATCTATTTCACTGTAATTCCTGCCATATCCTAAACTATATGAAAAAATTGATCAAAGGTATTTCACCACTCATTTATAACTAAATCTTTATATGTATACAAAAAACTTAACACACCTAGAATTTTGACAGAATTAATCCAAAAAGGTGGGTATTTTTTAGCGCACCTAGATTATTACTAAGTATCTATAGGAATCCGGTTTGATTACTAATAGCGAAGCGTGGCGTTAGCCATATTTTCCTAGGTAGGAAGGCAAAAGGCAAGAGCCAAGAGATAGAGATATTTCTCCTGTTTTCTCAAATGTGTAATTAATTGTTCGTAAGCACTTATAAAACTTATTTTGCATAACGACTTAATTTCCTTCTTGACGGATCTGGGAAAGAGTAAGTTTGCACAAGTTCTAAATTTAACCAACTGATTGTCCTGATGTGACACATTTGAGACTGAAATAGCAAATAACTATAGCATTTTGTGCATTTACAGCAGTCATGTCCGAAAATTTTAAATTTTGGATTTTAGATTTTGCATTGGGAATTTTCGGTAGGATTACTCTCCCTTCAGGGCAGAATTCATCCACAGATAGAGTTACTTTTCGCTGCTATGGCAATCATTAGGCTAGAAAGTGATGAAAAAAGTTAATATCTACGGCGTTTATAATTATGTTTTGATAGCTTTAATCTCTTGTATTTTGGTGATAAGTAAAGTTACACCTGCTTGGACTCAGACCGTTTCTTTGATTAATTCTGCGCCTTTATCTACTACTAGCTTGATTTGGCCAACTCAGGGAATTTTATCTCAAGGTTTTCGGAAAAATCAACATGAGGGAATTGATATTGCTGGTACAAAAGGGACTCGGATTTTAGCTGCTGCTGCTGGAACAGTTGTCAAAGCTGGTTGGGATAATTGGGGATTAGGCAATTTTATTGAAATTAAACATCTCAATGGTAGTGTGACGGTTTACGGACATAATAGCCGTTTACTGGTAACGAAAAGTCAACAGGTCAAACAAGGTCAAATGATTGCTGAAATGGGTTCTACAGGCAATAGTACCGCTCCACATTTGCATTTTGAATTTTATGTAGATGGTCGTTTAGCAAGTAATCCCCTCAGTTTATTACCATCTACTACTATTGCGAAAACACCAGTAAATCCTCCAGTTGCTCCCATTACACAGCAAGTTGTACCCATTAGTAATCATGCTGAATGTACTGGAAATCCACTCCTAACTGGCGAGACAGCAACAGTGAGTATCAAAATTTGTGACGAAAATGGCCAGTTATTTTATGTGGGGAAATCGAAACAAGAAGCAAGTCAAGTTTTAAAAATTCGGGCGAGAAAAGTTAACAAAAATAGATATAGGGCAGATAATGGCAGTTTTTCTTACTTAATTAGCCCGGAAAAAGTAGAAATTTGGCAGAATGATAGTCCAATTCGCGCTGATAGTTTTGTCTTTTCTCCCAGTGAAGAAACTAAAACTACTCACGACCATGAGTAATTGATGATTTCATTACAAATACCTGTTGTGACAGTTTAAATGGCGGAATATAGCAGCGAATATAGGATGATGAAGCAGTATAAAATCTATAAAGATTAAAACAATAATATGGCTGAGTCCATATTGTGCTGTTTTGAATACAGAGGTGAAGTATTTGTAGAATATTTTCTTCAAGATATCTTGATGATAATTTAGAGGATGGTTGAAAAGTTTATCATGGTGTATCAAATATGTTTTGATCCCCCTAAATCCCTTTTCACAAAGGAGACTTTGACTCTACTTCTCCCCTTTAATCAGGGACAACAGGAGGGATCTACAAGTATCTGAGATCACCATACAAAACTTTTAAAACAACCTCTTAACTCCTCAATCTCTATCGTTGACCATAACTTCAATTTGTAAATAGTTTTCATAGTTCAGTATTGCTTAACGGATACTTCTGTATTGTTGTGAAAACTAGAGAAAAGTATTGCAAAAGTTCAAATAAAGGAGCAGGTGATTATGGAATATTTGGCTTATTCCTATATGTATAGAGAAGACGAGGAAATAAATAGAAATTTTTCCTTAGATCTTCCTAAATTCTCATTTAATTGGCGGAAATTTTTTAAATCTTCTGCATGGTTAAGCTTGGCTGGTGTGACCATTTTACTGACTACAGTTGCTCAAATGCAGTTTGCTTCAGCAGACTATGCAAGAACTAATGGCAATTGTCTTTACGTGCGGACAGGACCTGGCACTCGTTATTCTTCTGTAGCTTGTGTTCGCAATGGTTCTTATATTGGTGAGACTGGTCGTGTCAGACATGGATTTGCGAGAATTTCTTCGGGACGTTACCGGGGATACTATGTGGCTGAAAGATGGATTAGTAACTCTCCTGGCTATTATCACCGTAGACATCGTCATGGATATGGTGTTGGCGGAAGAATTACTGTAGGATATGGCGCAAGAGGTGAACGAGTTAGAGAAATCCAAAGAGCTTTAGGAATTAGAGTTGATGGTGTTTATTCTTCACGCACTGTCAATGCGGTGCGTTACTTCCAAAGAAGAAATGGGTTGAGAGTAGATGGTGTTGTTGGGCCGTCTACTCGGAGAGCTTTGGGTATTTAGGTGACTGTTGACCGTTTGTTAAGCTGTTGTGTATTTAATTTGTATAAGTCTGGCGGGCAAGATGCCCACCCCACAAGATTTAACCATTTTAGGATGATACAATTTAGATGCGTAGCAGCTTATCAGTTATTAGTTAAGTAGTTTTTAACGATTTCCAGAATACGTTCTGCTGCATGGCCATCGCCAAAGGGATTAATGGCGGTGGCCATTTTGGTGTATGCTTCTTGGTTGCTGAGTAGTTCAGTTGCTGCTGTGACAATGTTGGCGGTTTGTGTACCTACGAGTTTGGCTGTTCCGGCGGTGACTGCTTCTGGTCTTTCTGTGGTGTCTCGGAGAACTAAGACTGGTTTGCCAAGACTGGGGGCTTCTTCTTGGAGTCCGCCAGAATCTGTAAGGATTAAATGCGATCGCTCAATCGCTCCTACTAATTCACCATAGTCTAAGGGTTCTGTGAGGAAAATTCGCGGATGATTGCCTAATAAATCTTGCAATGGTTCTCTAACTGTGGGATTTTTATGTAATGGCAGCAATAAGGCTGTATCAGGAAATCGCTCTAAAATTTGTAAGAAACTTTGAGCAATATCTTGTAATGGTTCTCCCCAATTTTCTCGACGATGGACAGTTGCCAATATTATTCTATATTTATGCCAATCTAAACCGGGTATATGACAATATGGTTGAGTTGCCGCTACATTTAATAAGGCATCAATTACTGTATTCCCTGTTAAATGAATTTCTCCCAATACCCCAGAGTTTTGTAAATTTTCTAGGGCTAAAGTAGTCGGTGCAAAATGTAATTGGGTAAGTTGGGAAATTAATCTTCTATTAGCTTCTTCGGGAAAAGGATTAAATAAATCATCTGTTCTTAAACCTGCTTCTACATGACCAACAGGAATTTTTTGATAAAAAGCTGCTAAAGTTGCAGCAAAGGCTGTTGTTGTGTCTCCCTGAACAATTACAAAATCTAATGTTTGTTCGTGAAATAATGCTTCTAAACCTTGTAAACTCCGACAAGTAATATCACTAAGAGATTGTTGACGCTGCATAATCTCTAAATTCCAATCGGCTTTGAGTTTGAACAATTTCATTACCTGTTCCACCATTTCTCGATGTTGTCCTGTGAGAATTACTTGTAATTCAAAATCTGGAGAACGTCGAAAAACTTGTATTACCGGAGCTAATTTAATCGCTTCAGGACGAGTACCTAAAATAATGCCAATGCGGTGTTGATTAGTCATTAGTGAAATAATTAGAATTTACTTTTAATTTTTAATTTCCCAAACCGATAATTTAGATTATTATATTATACATAATTATTGTCTACTATTTGCGGACAAAATTATAACCTGTAAGTGCTTGGGAATATGGTTGTATTTCAACTAACACAGCTTTACCGATGTGGTACTCTATCTCCGAGTTTTGGGCAAATAGGAATAGAAATGCTTGGTTGTTAAGTAGAATATAGGATTTCCCAGTCTAATGAAGTACAAAATTATCTACCTCCATCTGCTTACTCTATGGCTTCGCCACGCAAGCTAGGGGAAGCAAGCTACAATTATGAGTGCTTGTAGCTCACTTGAATGGAACTGAACTTACGCAAAACCTACTTCAAATACTGTCATTGCGACGTAAGGAAGCAATCTCAAACCCCTACATTTCCTTAAAATGCGTAAGTTCTATGGGAATGACTATAATTCATAATTTATAGCTGTAACCAGGATGATTAGGAGATAATTTATCCTTAAAACCTAATCATAGCCAGGGTTTTACTATTTCCTTTTCCCTATTGCCTTCTGCCATACTATATATCAAAGTAACCTTCCTTATCAAAATAAGCTTGGGATTTACCAAAATTGAGAAGACGGGGAAAGCATTGACGTTGATAGAAATTGCTGAGAGTTGCTACAGGTATACCAAACTCTACAGATAAATCTATCCAATATGTTTCTGGTGGTAAACGACGAGAAATTAAAATGTAACAATTAACATCTGGATGATCTCTGATATGAATACGTTTTAGTTCTGAATAATTTTTTCTTAACCATTCTTTAATCTCATTTAATATTGGTCTTGGTTGTGTAGGTGCAGGAATTAAATTTGCAGGATATAGGTGATCATTTTTTTCTAAGAAAAAATCGAATTTACTTTTTTGTTCATAATAACTAATCTGTTTATCTTTTAACCGATAACTGAAGTAATTGTTAATCCAAGTAATCACGCTACTTTTCTCAGGATTATAAGGTTCTTTTGCGCTAGTCGCTTCACAAAGATTACGGCAAAAATACCACCAAGTTTCCTGTAAAGCTTCTTCGGCATCTGGTGTACCTGTACCACGCAATAATTTACCTGTTTTTTGAATCAGTAAAATAATCTGATTGAGTCCTTTTTGACGGGCAATACTATCCCTGGAATGTTGACAAGTTTCCTGAATAAGTTGGAGAATTTTTACTTCTATTTCATCCATATTATTAAGTTAGTTTGATTTTGGTAGAGAATACTATTCTTTTTATTTTTCTATCTCTATTTAATGTTTATTCTCTTGATTAAATCGAGAGTATATTGATATTCAGAGATTTTCCCTTGTTGTTGAAATAGTTCAGATGCCTTTTGTAAATCGGTAGTAGCTTCTTTCATATGTCCTGATATCCTGTGGGCAATACCTCGGTTTCTGTAGGCATCTGCAAGATTAGGATTAATACGCAAGGCTTGGTTGTAATCTTCAATTGCTCCTTCCACATCTCCCGATTGACGACGGGTAATACCTCGTGCGACGTAAGCTTCTGCAAAGTTAGGATTAATACGCAAGGCTTGGTTGTAATCTTCAATCGCCCCTTTCACATCTCCCGATTGACGACGGGCAATACCTCGGATAACATAGGCTTTTACATAATTAGGATTAATACGTAGGGCTTCGTTATAATCTTCAATTGCTCCTTTCACATCTCCCGATTGACGGCGGGCAATACCTCGCGTGACGTAGGCTTCTGCCTCTTGACGGTTAACTTGTACTAATAATGTTCTTGATTCTCTTCCTATCTGTAAAATATTCGACACATTTTGAGCATCAACCTTAGAGCTATATGTTATTGCTCCTAGTACAAAAACTAAAGCTGTCAATTTTGATGTTTTCATTCCATTTTACCCTTTTTGCTCAAAGTATATAGTGGTGCAATCAAATTTCCCAAGTCTCTTTTGGTGAAGTTGAAATTGGGAGACATATTCTGAATATTTATCTATCGTTTATCATCTTAATTAAATTGAGAGTGGACTGATATTCAGCTATTTTCCCTTGCTGTTGAAATAGTTCAGATGCTTTCTGAAAATCTTTAATTGTCCCCTTCATATCTCCTGATAAAGCAAGAGTAGCACCTCGAATGACGTAGGCTTCTCCATTATTAGGATTAAGGAGCAAGGATTGGTTTAAATCTTCCATCGCCTCTTTTAAATTTCCCGATTCAAGCTGCATATAACCTCTAAAATAATAGGCTTCTGCATATTTAGGATTAAGACGCAGGGCTTGGTTAAAATCTTCCATTGCTCCTTTCTTATCTCTTGATTGAAAGCGGACAGCACCTCTTCCAGCGTAAGCTTCTGCATTATTAGGATTAAGAAGCAAGGCTTGGTTTAAATCTTCCATTGCTCCTTTCTTATCTCCCAATTTAGAGCGGACAGCACCTCTTCCAGAGTAAGCTTCTGTATTATTAGGATTAAGGAGCAAGGATTGGTTTAAATCTTCCATCGCCTCTTTTAAATTTCCCGATTTAAACTGTATATAACCTCTGAAATAATAGGCTTCTGCATATTTAGGATTAAGACGCAGGGCTTGGTTAAAATCTTCCATTGCTCCTTTCTTATCTCTTGATTGAACGCGAGAAAAACCTCGGTTGCCATAGGCTTCTACAGAGTTAGGATCAAGAAGTAAGGCTTGGTTAAAATCTTCAATTGCCCCTTTATTATCTCCCAATTGACGGCGGGCAAAACCTCGGTTATTGTAGGCTTCTGCATATTTAGGATTAAGACGCAGGGCTTGGTTGTAATCTTCAATTGCCCCTTTCACATCTTCCGATTTCAAACGGATATTACCACGCCTATGGTAAGCCTCGGCATCATTAGGATTAAGATGCAGGGCTTGGTTATAATCTTCAATTGCCCCTTTCACATCTCCCAATTCATTACGGAAACCGCCTCGATTGCTGTAAACTACTGCATCATTAGGATCAAGACCTATGGATTTATTTAAATATTCCATCGCTCCTTTCAAATCTCCTGATTTATACCGAACAACACCTATGTTATTGTAAGCCTCGGCATCATTAGGATTAAGACGTAGGGCTTGGTTGAAATCTTCAAGCGCACCTTTCACATCTCCTGATTCCAGTCGGGCTTCACCACGCTTGATGTAAAATTTTGGATCTTGAGAATTAACTTGTACTAACAGTGATTTTGATTCTCTTCCAAGCTCTAAAATATTGGGCAAATTTTTAGCATCAACTTTAGAGCTATATAATATTGCTCCTAGTACAAAAACTAAAGTTGTGAATTTTGATATTTTCATTTTGTTTTCCTTCTTCAATTAAGAACTTTTCAGATTTATCAATATCTTTGCTATAGTGCAAAACATGAGAATTGCTACTAACGGGACTTGTGATGAGGTGTAAATCCTGACTGGCTATCAACCACCACCGCCTCCACCACCACCGCCTCCACCACCACCTCCACCACCTCCGCCACCTCCACCACCTTCACTAATTACTGGAATTACTTCTTCATACTCGTTATGGTATGAGCAGTTTGTGCAGTGGTGGGTTATTCTTTGCTTTCCTGTACGGCTGGTGGTTGCAGCAACTAATATTGTAGAATTCCGGTTGAGCGTAAATTTTTCACATTCAGGACATTTTCGACCATTGACTGCTGAAAATATGTAATAGGCAATTGGGGCAAAAAAGATCGGAAACATAAAGTTAGTTAAATTAAAAACTTTTTCAAAGTCGAAAAAGCCGCGTTTTTGCCAATTAGGTTGAGGAAGATTGAGAATATCACTCTTAAATGTCACTTGAATTTCTAACTCTTGTTGCGGTAGAATAGACTTATTTGCTACAAATTCAAATGTTTTTGGATTTATTTGACGGCTTGTAGCTGGTATACCAAAATTTTCAAAATTTTGGACTTTACCTGATAAAGCTTCTGGTAATTGTACCCGAACTTTTGCTGCTTGAATTGGGGCTTTACGGTCAGCAAAAATGGCTTTCCAGTAAACTTGAGTATTATCACCATTAATATGCAGTCCACCAACTACACGATATTTAATGACAAAAATATGTGATTCTGGTGCTTTTAATTGATGTTGCCAACGAATCCAAAATTGATCATTTTCAATTCCGGTTTCACTAGGCAGAATTTGATTATTTTCTTGAACCGTTACATCCTTAATTTCATCAACTTTATTTAAAGGAATATAGCGATATCTTTGATTTGTCCAATCTGATGTAAAAACATACTTTTGTGTTTCCGTAACTAACATATCTCCGTTAGTTTGCACATCAATATTAACGTTGATATAGTCCCAATAAAATGCTACTTCCTGGGCGACAGCATGGGTAAATGTAATCAGAACTGTCACCAATACCGTAATTAATGAAAATCCGATTCTTGTTTTCAAGAACTTATTCATACTTTCCTTTTCTTTATATTCTGGATATCTGAAACGTAAGATAAAAATTAATAGGCTATAAAACGATTACCCACCACCGCAGCCACCTCCACCACCACCGCAGCCACCTCCACCACCGCAACCACCCCCACCGCAACCACCTCCACCGCAACCACCCCCACCACGGCCACTGCTACCACCGCCACTCTTACCACCGCTACTACAAACAGCCATAAATATAAAAAAGATCACAAAACAAGCGATCGCTATTAAAAATCCGACTACAATAGCAGGGTTATTTCATTCTAGATTTAAGCAACGAATTTAGGTGTTTTCAGCCATTGTGAGATGGAATTCCTGAAGCCTAAAATGACGCATTGTCGTAAATACATAAAATGTCAGATTTTAGAATGAAACAGCCCTGACTACAATAGTATTTTCGGAACTTTGAGAATTTTGAGAATTGCTATCATTCGATGCTAATAGAACCTGAGAATTAGCAAAAATTAATGTCAAGGTAAACAGCAATGCTAGATAAAATCTCTGAGGAATCAAACGAGAAAAATTTATCTGAAAAAACTTCAAATTAGGTTTAGGTAAAACCCAATTTTTATGAGTATCTACACGCTGAAAATTAGCATCTAAATCAAAACGAATATGAGGGGCTGGCCAAATATCTATCGGTGGATTTTCTCCAAAAAAGAGTTTGTAAGTATCTACAGTATTCAGATACCAATTATTAAATTTATGATATTCCTTATTACCACCACGAGTCGGACCATGATCTAATTGTGTACCTAATATTTCACAAAAATCATCCCAATAAGATTGGGTATATGTTAAATGTAAATGCCAAACTTGATCTACTTGATCAGAAGGTGTAACTGGATGTCCTGCGAAAACAGCAATAACTGCAAACTTTTTATATTCATCAATTACACGCTGAGTATATTCAAATGTCCAGTTATTTTCCCTTGCTAACCTCTGACTAAAAGAGAAAGAAACGTTTTCTTCATCTAAAGAAAACTCTTGAAGACGTTGATATAATTCTGCTTGTTGAAAATTCATAGCTGTTACAGCACTTCCCGATGTTATGAGGTACAAATTTAACAGGCAGGATGCCTGTTCCACAAGGGTTTCATGATTTCAGTTTGTACTTCACTGATCTGAAATATGCTGTAATTTTTTGGCTTAAAGTTTAGTTTGTGGAGTATCTGCTTGACGACCAGTGATTTTTTCTAACTGCGATCGCATTTCTCTACCAATTTCTCGCCCAACAACTACCCTTAAAGAGTTCTCACTTTTTTCTTGGCTGGTATCTTGGGGCGTAGTTGATGTATAATCAAACTCAATTTCTGATACTTTTTTGTTAGGAGTGAATAGCAACCCAGCAACTCCGAATAAAAGTGTGTTGACAACCTTTGCCCCTGTATTATCTTTTTCATCTTCACGATATTGAATTCTACCCACGCTAGTCGCGGTTATGTTTACGGTACGAGTAGATTTTTTATCGTTAATAATTTCCAGTTCTTTGCCAGTTTCTTGATAGATGGTAATGCCTGTATCATTGACAGTAATCTTACAAAGTCCTCGGCTTTCTACCTCATTATTTTTAAAGATACAATCACCTATTTTTCCAGGTCGATCATCCAAAGCTATAGGGGTTTCGTAACCCTGACATTGGGAATTGAGAGGAAAGCGAGAACATAGTTGGTATAGCTTTTTTGCATCTAAAGCATGAGCAGCGGGTATAAATACTGCCTCTACTACCAATAGGGGAATAAATACAATCCCTAAGAATTTACTTGTTTGCATAATTTTTCTGTCTTCAATTTTGAATTGTTTACAATGTATCTTTGCTATCTAGCTCTTTTTCTGCGGTGTCTGCAATGTTGAGAATTTCTATGATATCCTTACGTGCCAAATTTGGATCTTTGTTTAGAGGTATAATCTTGTAGTAAAAAGTGGAATATATTCCTTCTTTAGAAACTGTATCCCAACCGCTTGATATGTCATTAACTCTGGTTTGCAATTGCTTTATTTTTTCCTCATCTGGAGGTGTTTTGGAGATTCGAGAAAAAGACATTACAGCAATAACATCATTGTTACCAATCTTTCCAATATCTGGCACGATAAATCCATTTTGAGTTCGATTACCGTCAACTCCAGCTAATATTAAAATACTCCCATCTTTTTGGACTTCATAATTCATACCTAAACGATCCAAGAAGGTTGTAATCGCGGAAGGTTTGGTTTGAGCAAATGCTTGGGTTGATAACGAACCCATAAGTGCGATCGCAGTAACAGCAGTTGAGATGAAACGCTTCATAAGTGTTTTCCGTCGTCTTTGAGGAATAGACTTAATATCACTGATCGGAATTAAGTATTTCTAGTTAAGTTTCGGTTCACTACAAGATTGATCTAAAATTGAGCTTGACAGATTTGGCACAAGCCCTTATTGATCTCTCATGCCTAGTCTCAAACTCTCAGTTACCGGACTACAAATCATCAAACAAGCTCGGAAAGAACAAGGATGGACTATTGATAATCCTTGTTGGTTAGAAGCTGCCAGTCAAATTCTCGAACCAGCGCGCAATTGGGAAAATGCGGAAGTCTTTGCAAATGGCGTATCTTTACCCACTTGGAAACGTTTTCTGAAAGGTGATGCTATTGATGCCTCAGTATTTAAGGCGTTTTGTCAAATTTTGGGGCTAAATTGGCAAGATGTACTGGCACGTTCTGTGGATTTTTCTGGCTCTAGTACAACCCAAATTCCTAATATTCCCTTGTTCTTTGGGCGGGGTTACGAACTATTAACTCTCACTCAAGCAATTGAAAAAAGAATACCCTTAATTGTGATTACAGGGATGGGAGGTATCGGCAAAACGGCTGTAGCGTCAAAACTTGCCCAAGCTGTGCAGTCTAGATTTCAACAAACGCTGTGGTTTTCTTTTCACCGCACTTTACCAACAACAGATTTACCATCGCTACCACCGAAAACTCTACTAATTTTTGATGGTTGGGATGGAATTTTGGGAGGCGATCGCGCTGGTAAATATCTTCCTGAATATGTATCCTATAGAAGTTTTCTCGAATCTGTAGTGCAAACACCCCATGAAAGTTGCGTAATTTTGACCAGTCGTGAACAACCAGAGGGATTAAATAATTTAACGGCTAATGGTGCGGTTTTTTTGCCTTTGGGTGGACTGATGGAAGGAGCGATCGAGCTTTTACAGCATCATCGGCTGATATTTGATGCTGAACAATGGATGATTTTAGTCAATCAATATGGCGGTAATCCCTTATTTTTAAACATGACAGCAAATTTAATTCACGAATTATTTGCTGGGAATGTGGCAGAGTTTCTCGCTTCAGGAACTATTGTCGCTGGTGAATTTGAACCACTGGTGACACAATGGCTGAAACATATTTCTTCTCTAGAACACACCTTACTTAAATGTTTAGCTACCAATCCTCAAGGATTAACTCGTGAGGACATACAATTAAAACTGATCAACTATGACTCCACAGGAAATATATTATCTGCACTTTTATCTTTAAAACGACGGGCATTAGTAGAAACCCTCAAAACAAATACACAGGAATATTTTATTTTGCAACCTGTTATTCTAAAATGCATACAGCGCTTATTTACCTTTCATTAACTCCTGCGTAAGTCCTACTATAGTTAATAATTTTCCAAAGATCCTCTGAAAACATAGCTTTATGGCTTACTGCATTAATCCAGATTGTTCACAACGGAAAAATCCTGATAATTGTGCAGTATGTCAAAATTGTGGAACACCACTTTTACTGCAAAACCGCTACCGACTCATACACCCTCTACAAATTGAATCACACTGTTATACAGAAGTATTTGAAATTGAAGATTTACTTGAGCAGAATCGCCCCAAGGTTCTCAAATCACTGAAAAATGTCACACCTGATTTACTACGATTATTTGAGCAAGAAGTATCAATACTCAAAAATTTACAACATCCTGGTTTACCTATTGGTGAAACAATATTTCCCCTTTTTCTGCATACCAATCGTCAATTATGCTGTTTTGTTATGGAAAAAGTTCCTGGTGAAACATTACAGAATTGGCTATCTAAAAATCAATATTTAATATCCTATAAAACTGCTTTAGATTGGCTATATCAATTAGTAGAGATTCTTGCATTTGTACATAAAAATAGTTTTTTCATCGGGATATTAAACCTGCAAATATTATGCTTCGTCCCGATGGAAAATTGGTTTTAATTGATTTCGGCACAGCGCGTCAGCTGACCCAAACTATTGTTAATAACAAACCTGTAACAGTGATTATTTCCAATGGCTATACTGCACCAGAACAGATGCAAGGACAAGCTGTTATTCAGTCAGACTTCTATGCTTTAGGTCGGACTTTTATCTATTTACTGACAGGAATTGATCCGGCTCATGATAGTCGCGCTCGTTCCTTAAATTGGTTTGAACATATCAAAGATAAAAAAATTCCCCAAAGGTTAATCCATCTCATGCAAACTATGACGGATGCTGATCCACAGCGTCGTCCAGCAACTGCTCAAGCCGTTCTAGAAAAAATTGCTAATATTAAAAATCAAAAATATCCACATTTTCAATGGCGAAAATCCTATTTGATGATAACTTTTTGTGTTTTGATTACCATTGGTGCAAAACTGATTTATGAAAAAAGTACGGTATTTCTCACCTGCGATAATGTCTTAGAAGATCATCTCAGTTGTGGTGAAGAAATCCTTATTCCTGATAACTTTACAGAACCAAATCAGCCGCCAATCACCAAGCAATTAGCAATTGGAAAATATCGCGCTAGAAATTTTCCAGAAGCAACTCGTTTATTTAAAATTGCTTTTAATCAACAACCAGATCCAGAAACTTTAATTTATCTCAACAATGCTAAAATTCAAACGCAATTTACAGCAGAAAAAATTCATACCATCGCAGTTGCAGTTCCTCTTGGACGCTCTACTACTAGAGGGTTGGAAATATTGCGAGGTATAGCACAAGCTCAAACTTACATCTTGCAAAGCGGCCACCCTTTAAGGATTCTAATTGCTGATGATCATAATCGTGCAGATAGTAACACTGGTAATAATGCTCGTCGTATTGCCCAAAAATTGGTGAAATATCGAGATTTACTCGCCGTTGTCGGTCATTATTCGAGTGATGCAACACGACAAACGCTGCCAATTTATCATCAGGCGGAGGTAGTTTTAATTTCTGCAACCAGCACTTCTGACCGCCTCAAGAGTCCTATGTTCTTCCGCACTGTATCAAGCAATCGCATTGCAGCACAAAAAATGGCAACTTATATCTTCTCGGAACTACAACAGTCGAAAGCAGCAATTTTTTACAGTCAGGATAGTGAGTATGCCCAATCTTTATCAGCAGCGTTTCAAGAGGCAGCAAAATCACTGAAAGGAAATGTAATTAATCAGCAACCAGCTTTTAATCTGGCTAGAGATAATTTTGATGCCAAA
The DNA here is from genome assembly GCA_046080565.1 of Cuspidothrix sp. GTDB lineage: Bacteria > Cyanobacteriota > Cyanobacteriia > Cyanobacteriales > Nostocaceae > Cuspidothrix. The sequence goes on from JBJTUF010000228.1 coordinate 21,011, forward strand.
GCCGCTTTAAATCAAGTAAAAACTCAAGGGGGAACGGCGATAGTCGTTATTCCTGATGCTGGAGTAGGATTACATAATGCCATTCCCAATGCCTTAAATGTAATATATTCCAATGTCAACCAAGCTTGGATTGTTGCAGGTGATAGTCTCTATAATGCTGACTTACTCAAAGCAGGTAAAGTTGTCTCACCACAGGGAATTGAACGGACGGCGTTAGCTATCGCATGGCATCCCATGAATGATCCTAACTCAGCGTTTGTACAGCAAGCTCAAATCCTCTGGAAAATTCCTCAAAACAGACTTCGTACTAACACTGAAATCACTTGGCGAACTGCAACAAGTTACGATGCAGTATTAGTATTAAACAAAGCCATTACTCAAAACCCCACCCGCATCGGTATTCAAAAAACACTTACCCAACCACAATTCTCGGTTACAGGGGCAACTGGAGTGATTCAATTTGAGGAGGGCAACCTCAAAAATGGAACAATTACAATGGTTGTGGTGCGTCGTCATTGCAATTCCAGTGAGTTTGTGTTTACGCCAAGCGATTTCACACCAAAAGACTGGAAAAATTGCGGAGAGTGGTAATTTTTATTCTGAGGGTTTTCAGCTTATTTTCTTGTAAAAAAGCATTTTCAATCACTTGATCCCACCTTCCGCACCCTAAACTGTCACACAACGAAAAATGGTCATTTGGGGATTTGAGATTGGCGATCGCCACCTAAGATTTAGACTATTTTGTATCAAAATTATCATCAAAGGTATTCAAAACTCCGAAATTACCGAT
>JBJTUF010000229.1:0-13864 GCA_046080565.1 Cuspidothrix sp.
TTCTAACACTTTCTGGTATATTTCACTTATCATTTTACTCTGTTAGTTCATATTTACTATTTATTACTTATCTTTTTTTGCTCCCACATTCTGTATCTCTTACTACATAAGCTTTTTCTCCTTCTTGTCCCCCTGTCAGCCAAAACCTAATAAATCTGGGGTGAAACAATGGATATCTTTACCCAATAATTCCATTGCTGACACCCATTCACTACCATCATTCCATGCACCATGTAAAAAAATAACTGGTATTCCTGTACCAACTTCCCGCCAAAACAATACTCCTTGGGATAATTTTATCCGGGAGTTGCGAAATAAAATATTCATCTGTTATTTACTAATCTAACTTTGGTAATCCTCAATTATAAATTTTTGATTGAATTTTAAAACCAAAAATTTTAAATTTTCCATATTTTGTCTGTAACCATTGAGAATAGAACTATATTACTCCTTCATACTTGTATCCTCGACTTCTTTGATTTATTCTGTAGGGTAATTATCAATTTATCTGGTGAATTTGGGAATTTGATCATCTGACTTAAATTCTTAATTTTAAGCCAGTGTTGTTAAACCATTTAAGTAGTCTTGTAACTGACGCGCATGATCATGAGACATATTTGGTTTAGGTAAAGAACTAGGAGGAAAAGCTTGAATATCTAAAACTTCCAAAGTATCTGTTATTGTCATTTCTCCTTGAACTTCAGCTTCAACAACAATACAAATAGAATGAATGCGAGGATCACGGTTTGGTGAGGAATAAACTCCGACTAAACGACGAATATTCACTACTTCTAGTCCTGTTTCTTCCATCAGTTCCCGACGGACTGCATGGGGAATATCTTCTCCCCAGTCAACCATACCACCAGGTAATGACCAACGACCATCATCTTTTCTTTTAATGAGTACAATCTGACCATCGGGTAAAATGGGGATAATACTTGTACCAGTAATGGGATGGCGAAATATAATACCCAATACGGTTTGTCCAAAGTGCCATAAGCTACGTGAGGACTCTATTAGTGGCGTAAAAAAAGCAAGAATTTTCAAGTGGAAAATTATACAAATATTCTGGTTTTGTGTGAATAATTCTGGTAATTTTCCCAGAATCAATCAATTTTAACATTTGCTTTGAATATCATCCCCATAATAGCTAAAAATAAGTACCCAGACAAAATTAATTTAACATTTTTGGAATAAACAAAAATCTCTGTATTCCTTATCTGTTAGCTCTTCTCTTTTCCTTGCTCCCCCTCCCAAATATAAAATTTATTTTGGACGAATACTTATTGTTGTGAGACAAAAAGACAAAAGAAAAAACATCAAGATAGAGAGTAATTTATATTACCAACTATAATTAACCCATGACCTATTACCTATGATTAGACTGAAATTAGCTTGACATAAGACTTATTGTTACGATATAATGGTATGCTGTTTAAAGTGTATTGATTGCTGCACTAGGCTAAAAAAGTATATCAATAACATAGGTAGCTGATATGGCCTAAGTAACGCCTAGATGCCAGTTTTTTGTTGTTTATTCATGAGGTGAATATGGCAAAGCGCCGTAACCCGAAAAAAGAAAAGGCGCTACGAAACCAGGCTTACGCCCGGAAGTTTCGTAAACGGACTACTACAGGAAGAATGGGTAGACGATTCCAGCAAAGATCGCCTAAGAGTGAAGAGGATGAAGGAACAGGAGCAGCAGCAATGGATGCTGCTGATTAATGTAAGTAGTTGGACAAAAATATTTACGGTCATGGTGAGCGAAGGGAAGCAATCTCAACCCTTGCGATTGCGTCATTTCACTTCGTTGCATTCGCAATGACATTGTGTAATTAATTCTGTCCATGTACTTATATCGTTAAATTTTGCTCTTTCATATAGCAGGAGTCAGGAGTTCAGAAAGAAGAAAAAAAATTCTCTCTGTTTCCTGTTACCTGTTCTCTGACTTAAAAATTATTTAACATCGAGTAGAGTCTGGGCATTGAGAATAGCCTGTTTTACTTGATCAAAGCCTGTACCGCCATAGCTGTTACGGGCAGCAACTACTTGACGTGGAGAAATGGCTTCATAAATATCTGGTGCAAATGCAGGATGAATTTGTTGCCACTCTTCAAGTTGTAAGTCTTTGAGTAGTTTACCTGCTGCAATACTGGTTTTAACAACTTTACCAACAATGTTATAGGCTTCTCGGAAAGGTACACCCCGGGCGGCAAGATAATCTGCTACATCGGTAGCGTTAGAAAAATCTTCTGTAACTGCTGTGGCTAATCGCTGATGACGAAATTCTAAACCTTCTTGGAGCAATATTGTCATTGCTTCTAAACAGCTTTTTACTGTATTAACGGTATCAAATATACCTTCTTTGTCTTCTTGAAGGTCTTTGTTATAAGCTAGTGGTAAACTTTTCATAATGACCAACATGGCTTGCAAATGACCAAATACTCGCCCTGTTTTGCCCCGTACTAATTCTGGTACGTCTGGGTTTTTCTTTTGGGGCATGATGCTAGAACCTGTGGCACAGCTATCTTTGAGGGTGACAAAACGAAATTCTTCCGATGCCCACAGGATAACTTCTTCCGAAAGTCGGCTGAGATGAACCATGATAATACTAGCAGCAGAGAGAAATTCTATGGCAAAGTCGCGATCGCTCACTCCGTCCAAGCTGTTAGCATAAATATTGTCAAAATCTAGTAATTTGGCTGTGTAATGGCGATCTATGGGGAAGGTTGTTCCTGCTAAAGCCCCACAACCCAAGGGGGAAATATTCACCCGGCGATAAACGTCTTCCAAGCGTTCCCAGTCCCGTTGTGCCATTTGAAAGTATGCCAAGAGATGGTGGGCTAAACTGACAGGCTGGGCCCGTTGTAGGTGAGTATAACCAGGAATTAGGGTTTCAACATTTTTTTCGGCTATATCGAGTAAGACTGTCTGAAAGTCCCGTAATTGATGTCTAATTTGTTGGATTTGATCGCGCAGGTATAATCGGGTATCTGTACCAACTTGGTCATTGCGAGAACGGGCTGTGTGGAGTTTTTTACCTACGTCCCCGACAATTTCCGTGAGTCGCTTTTCTACAGCAAAATGGACATCTTCGGCATCAATGCCTGGCTGGAATTGTCCTTGGCGATATTCTTGGCGGACTTTTTCTAAACCGGTGAATAGTGTTTCCCCTTCTGCATCGGAAATTATACCAGTGTGAGCCAGCATTTTGGCATGGGCTTGAGAACCAGTAATGTCATATTCGATGAGTTCAATGTCAAAACTTATACTAGCATTAAAACGAGCGATCGCTGGATGCAGTGCGGATTCAAAGCGCTGACTCCAAGTTTGTTTTTCGGTCATAAATCTGAGAGGAAAGGAAAAAATTATTTGTAGATATTAAATTCAAAGTTTGTAGTGAGGAATTTATTCCTCATTTGAGGACTGAAGTCCTCACTACCAAAGCAGCTCAATTTTTTTACATTACTTAATCTACTTTGATTTATTCTCATCTACTTACTTAGATTTTAAATCATACGGCTGATGTGAGTTAAAAATCTTGCTGTTTGATCAGATTTTCCACAAATTGCCTAAAACGATGATTTGAAGAATATCAAGGAAAATACAAGATTGTAGGTATCTAATTCACAGCAGCCGTATTATCATTAATGCAAAATCTAAAATCCAAAATTGCTTTAACCGTAACTGGTTAAACTTTTAAACATATAGCCAAGAACTATACCTATACTCAATGCCCAAATTTGCCCACTTTTGACAAAATGATTCCAAGAATTTTGGAATTGAGCTAACAGGTCTGGGTCTTTAATATTGCTGTAACTGCCAGCCATGAAAAAAGTAATATGTTCGTGTAAATTGCCTAATGTTGGCGATAGGAAATCATGTAAGTATTCCATAGGGTTTTGACCAAAAGGGTGATAAACTTTGTCTGAAAGTTGAAGTAGCTAGTCAAATAAAAAACTACAGCAATTATACGTAATCTTTTCTTTCATACCTTACTATATTTCTGCCGCCAAGCGTAATTTTTCTGAAGTTCGCAAAATTTGCCCGGCCAAAACTGCCGCACCAAAACCATTATCTATATTCACTACACCTACACCAGCCGCACAAGAGTTAAGCATTGTTAACAAAGGTGCTAAACCAGAAAAACTTGCACCATAACCAATGCTAGTAGGAACAGCAATGACAGGACAATCTGCCAAACCTGCTACTACACTGGGTAAAGCTCCTTCCATACCTGCAACTACAATTAAAACTGATGCTGATTCTAACAGGTGACGATTGCTGAGTAAACGGTGAATTCCTGCCACACCTACATCCCAGAGACGTTGGACAGAGAAACCGGATAGTTCAGCAGTGACAGCAGCTTCTTCCGCTACAGGTAAATCAGCAGTACCGGCGGAAAGAATAACAATTGTACCGGGAAATCTAGGTTCAATGCTAGAGGGAATAATGGCACAAATGCGAGCTTGTTCGTAATATTGGATACCTCTAACTTTCTTTTGTAAAGCGGAATATACTTGAGATTCAATGCGCGTAGCCATAACTACGGAAGTGCGGTGGCGCATGACTTCCATAATTTGAGCAATTTGTTCAGGTGTTTTACCAGGTCCCCAGATGACTTCCGGGAAACCGGTTCTTAATTGACGATGATTGTCTATTTTGGCAAACTCACCGACGGATTGATATGCTAAGTCTTTGAGTGAGTCAAATGCTATCTCTGGAGTAATTTTACCATTAGCGACAGATTCTAAGAGCGATCGCAAAACTTCAGGTTGAGTCATTCGATTTTGGATTTTGGATTTTAGATTTTGGAGTTTCTTTATTCAGTCAGCAGTCAGCACTCAACTATTTCGTAACTTTAATTTCATGAATATTCCAAAAAGCGCCACCAAGAGCAGAATATTGGATACCTTCAAAACGATTTCTAATTGCTGACAGAGAATAGGAATTGATTAAATGAATGAACGGTACATACTCCTGTGCTAATTGTTGACTTTCGCCATAAATTTGCTTTAATTTAGCTTCATCAAATTCCTGTGCGCCTTGAATATAAAGTTCATTAATTTTCGCTTCCCAAGGAGCAACTTCTCTACCTTCGATTAGCTTTTGTCCAGCTTGGGGCTTTTGGTTAAACATATGTAATCCCCCATCAGGAGACCAAACATTTGCCCCATCATTAGGTTCTAATCCCCCTGTCAAACCGATTAAACAAGCATCCCAATCTAAAGTATTAGAAAGTTTATCTATAAAAGTATTCCATGCTAAAGGAGTGAAATCTACTTGAATACCAATTTTACTTAAGTCTTGTTTAATTTGTGAACCCATAGATTCCCGAATTTTATTACCAGCATTGGTAAGTAAAGTAAATCTGACTTCATTACCTTGAGCATCTACTAAAAGATTTTTTTGATTATATTTGAATCCTGCTTTCAGTAGTAATTCTTTAGCTTTATCAGGGTTATATTTATAAACCTTTAAACCTTGTTCTGGGGATAAATAATAAGGACTTTGAACCGAAATAGGAGAATTTTGAGGTGTTCCTAAACCACGAAAAGTATTATTTAACATGGTTTGTCTATCAATGGCATAAGCTACAGCTTGACGGAATTGTACATTATTAAACCATTGGGATTTGATAGGATCAACTAAGGGTTTACCATCTCTTTTGCCCTTATTTAAATTAAAAGACATGAACGACGTACTAGAACTTGGTCTACCATTATATATTTTAAAATTCCCTTGTTTTTCTTGAACTTTTAACAGAGAAAAATAATCAGGAGAAACACCAATAGTGTCTAAATCTCCAGAACGAAATTGTAATAAAGCTGTATCAGTGGATTCGACAATTTGCCAAATTATTCTTTCAATAGAAGGTTGGGATTTACCTTGAGCATCTTTACGCCAATAATATGGGTTACGGCGAAAAATTACCCGTTGACTGGTATCGTATCTTTCCAGTTTGTAAGGGCCATTAACAATTAATTCTTCGGGAGGAGTATCCACACCCCATTTACTTAAAAATTCCAATTTACCTTCTTTATTTTTAGTTTTGACTGATTTTTCTAAAACATGAGCAGGTAAAATAGATGCTCCGGTATTGAGTAAAAATGGTCTAAATGGTTCTGGTACACTAAATTCTACTCTTCTATTATCTATTTTTTTAACAGTTGGTAATTTGCGATTTTTACCAATTCTGAGAATATCTCTAGTGTCTGTGGGTATGGCTTCATTCAGATAAATATCATTGTAGGTAAATACGACATCATCAACTGTTAATGGTTCACCATCTGACCATTTTAAACCTTCGCGCATGGTAAAAGTAATTTTAGTTTTATCTGGTGATATTTCCCAAGATTCGGCTAATGCACCTTCTATTTTACCGTTAATAGGATTTTGCGTTAACAATCCTTCATAGGTATAACCAAAAATATTGGGTGATTCGGAACTTAATGCTGCATTAAAGGTTTTGGGGTCACTTAAAATACTGGTTACTAATTGTGATACTTGAGCAGCATTGGTTTTTAATTGAGTTGATGTACAAGCGGTCATTGTCATTGCTGTAAAGGCAATTATTGTTATTAATAAAAAGCGTTTTATGTGATTCAGTATTTTTGTAGTTAGTGTCATAATTTATACTAGATATTAGTTTTAGGATACTTGAGATTCTAGCCAACCTAGAAAGTTTTTAGTATTACTAAAATATTTTATTTTTGCACTATTTAAAATCTCTTGTACTTCCTGTTTACCAAAATCTCTTGTATTCCCACTAATAAATACTTTTTGGTCATTAGGATGCTGATTCGCGTGAGATACAATACACTGTAATATTAAGTTATCCATAAGATCATTCTTGATTAGCAATGATTCTGTTTTTATAAAAATCTGTTCAGAAATTTCTTGAATTATGGTGTTATTTAAATTGATAGTTTCTGAATTTGCAATTAATAAATTAATAGTTTTGGATAAACGATTTTGTATATCACTTAATAGGTATGTATTTTCAATAGATGCTTTTTCCAAAAGTGATAAAAAATTCTTTGCATGACTAGAAGTTTTATCACGCATTGCTTCATTAATCTGTTTATCCATTTCTGCTCGGAATTTTAATTGACTTTGTTTATCTATTCTATATGTATTAATAGCCTCGAGATAACAAATAGCTGGTATAGCTATACGAAGTGACGATGGTAAATTACGCAGTAACTCTTCTGCTTCTAAGTCTCTTCCTTTAGCAATTGCCATTAAAAAATTAGTTTCAATATAAATTATCCGCATCTAAATTTCCTTCAATATAAATATGTCCACCTTCTAATAATGGTAATAGGCCAATTTTTGCTAATTCATTATATGCTGGTGGTGTATCTGAATGCCAATGATATGATAAATCTCTCAGCCAAGATTTAACAAGTGTTTCTAAATGAAAATCAAAAATTATTTTTTCGCTAAATTCTGGATCGTAGTTGCTTAGTATGTCATTAGTTTTTAATGATAAAATTGTATTTTGGATATTTTTATCATCTGTAACTGCAAAAATATTAATTTTTTCTAAATCAACTAACATAGCAAAGAAAATATCTAGTCTGATATTCTGTAAATATTTATTTAATTGAGAAATAGCATTTTCTTTCGAGCTTGTTGTTAGTTTTTTAGCTTTGATTTCCACTAATAAGATAATTTGATCATCTTTATTAGTAAACATAATATCAGGGCGATATTGTTTCTGATCTGCAAAGTTAATAAAGTTCATATTTTTAATTTTCCTCTGCTACTAACAAAACTACAGCATAAGCACAAATACCTTCTTCTCTACCTGTGGGACCCAATTTTTCATTAGTGGTAGCTTTGACACCAACTTGATTTGGTTGTAGTTGTAAAACTGCTGCTAATTTCTCCCGCATGGAATTAATATGAGGTTTTAATTTGGGGCGTTCTGCTACTACTACAGAATCAATATTTCCTATTTTCCAACCTTGATCAAGAATTAGCTGATTGACCTGTTTTAATAGTACAAGACTATCAGCCCCTTTCCATTGGGGATCTGTGGGTGGAAAATAATGACCAATATCGCCTAAAGATAATGCTCCTAACATAGCATCCATAATTGCGTGGGTAAGAACATCAGCATCACTATGTCCTAACAAACCGAGTTCATGGGGAATGTGAACACCGCCTAAAATTAAATTGCGATCGCTCACCAATCTGTGTATATCGTAGCCATTACCAATTCTGATGTTCATAGTTAGTTGTTGGTTGTCAGTTGTTAGTTGTAAGTTGTAAAAGAATATTTCTCTCTCTTACTCCTCCTGTTCCCTGTTCCCTGTTCCCTGTTCCCTTTCTTCTTGCCATTTTTCGAGTAAATCGGGACGACGGGAACCAGTACGTTCAATCTGTTGTTGAAAACGCCAACGAGCGATCGCTGCATGATTACCACTTAGTAGCACATCTGGGACTTTCCAACCCCGAAAATTAGCAGGACGAGTGTACTGAGGAAAATCTAATAAACCGGCTTCAAAACTTTCACTTTTGAGAGATTCTTCCTTCCCCACAGTTCCCGGTAAGAGACGTACTACCCCATTAATTAAAGCCATAGAGGGAATTTCGCCACCAGTGAGGATAAAATCCCCCAAAGAGACTTCACGGGTCACTAAATTGAGGACTCTATCATCTACTCCTTCATAGTGGCCACAAATCACAATTAATTGGTCGTAATTCGTGGCTAATTCGCGCAGCAAGGGCTGGTTCATCGGTTGTCCTTGGGGACTCATCAAAATCACATCTCGCCGGGGTAGAACAGGCAAAGACTCCACAGCCGTAAAAATCGGTTCTGGCTTCATCAGCATTCCCACCCCACCGCCATAGAGTTCATCATCTACCTTATGATGCTTGTCAGTGGTAAAGTCTCTGGGGTTAATCAGATGCACTTGGGCAATCTGTTTAGCTAAGGCTTTAGCCAACAAACCAGAATTGAGAATTGATGTAAAACAGTCAGGAAAAAGTGTAACTATATCAAAACGCACAGTAATTCGTATTCGATAGAACTAAGATTAAGGGTAGATACCTAGCCAACACAATAACTGATAGCGTAGCGTGGGTTAAACCTAAAGAAACACTCAAAATAGGGCAAAATCTACCAATAGTACCTAAAAGTACCAAAACTTGTAATGCTTTAGTTAGACAAAAGTTTTTCTAATTACTTAATTTATGTTTAAATATTTTCACAACTCAATTTAAATTTATAATCCTACCCTAGTTAAGAGCTTCTGTGGTGCTTCTAAACAGCCCCAAAAGTTAAGAGTGTCAAAACCTATGAAAAACTAAATCCTGGAAAAGAATTCCTGTGATCCTACCACTGTGAAAGCTTTCGGGAAAAATGTATAGGTAAATGGCACTAGCTATGAGAACGACGGACATGAGGTAATATTTTAAGGCATCGTGTGCGTCCAGCAGTGTTTTCTCACACCAAGCAGAGGGTTTTGAGTGTGGCAGAGATTTAAACGCTGCAACAAATTTAAAGAAAGAAGCGGTTAGACTAATCGTGTTAGCCTGTGGACTAGATAGTGCCGACACTTCTAGGATGAAACAGGAAGAAAAGGCGAACTTTTGTTAGCATTAGTTAGTTTTTTTGTATCGGCAAAATTAACAAGTAAGCAGTCTTGTTGAATTAATCTCAAGTTGTTGACACCCTCAAGCAGAAACACAATGCCGCAGTTAGAAGTTAAATCGCTGGAAATGAGGACACCCCAAGCAACTAAAACCGCCGTTCTGGTTATCGGAGGCGCGGAAGATAAAGTTCATGGACGAGAAATTCTCAGAACTTTTTTTGTTCGTGCTGGTGGTAACAAGGCGTATATTACAATAATTCCATCAGCCTCCCGCGAACCTGCCATTATCGGTGGTAGGTATATTCGCATTTTTGAAGAAATGGGTGCAGAAAAGGTTGAAATTTTAGACATTCGTGAACGGGAACAATGCGGAAATCCTGAGATCAAAGCATCCCTAGAAGCGTGTACTGGTGTCTTCTTGACAGGAGGAGACCAACTGCGCCTTTGTGGAGTCCTATCTGACACACCAGCCATGGAAATTATCCGCCAGCGTGTAAGAGCCGGACAACTGACTTTAGCAGGTACAAGTGCTGGAGCAGCAGTTATGGGACATCACATGATCGCTGGCGGCGGAAGCGGGGAAACACCCAATCGTTCTCTGGTGGATATGGCCACTGGCTTGGGATTTATTCCTGAAGTTGTCGTTGACCAGCATTTTCATAACCGTAATCGGATGGGGCGGCTGGTGAGTGCGATCGCCGCACATCCTGATAGACTAGGCATTGGTATTGATGAAGATACTTGTGCTGTGTTTGAACGAGATGGTTGGCTACAAGTTATGGGTAAAGGCAGTGTCACCATTGTTGATCCCACAGAACTGACTCATACTAACGAACCTAATGTTAGTGCTAATGAACCCTTAACCGTACATAATTTAAGACTACATATCCTCAGTTACGGAGATCGCTTCCATCTATACCAACGTACTGTTTTACCTGCTGTGCATCGGATCTCTAGCTGACGGTATAGAGTATCTCAGGTTACAACTGATTTGACCGCACTTTAATTTATCCTTGTCTACCAATTGTTAGATACATCTATCTACAGAAAACTGTTAAGTATTAACAGTTAAGCGGTCAATTCCAGTCAGAAACTAGAAATTTGGTTCCGAATCTCCATCTACCTATTCCCATGAGAATCCTCAAGATCCAGACCTTACGCGGACCCAACTATTGGAGCATTCGCCGACATAAACTGATCGTCCTGCGCCTTGATCTCGAAAATCTTGCCGAAACGCCCTCCAATGAAATACCTGGCTTTTATGAAGGATTAGTAGAGGCACTGCCCAGTTTAGAGGGTCACTATTGCTCCCCAGGCTGTCGTGGTGGTTTTCTAATGCGGGTGCGAGAAGGCACAATGATGGGTCATATCGTGGAACACGTAGCCTTGGAACTCCAGGAATTAGCTGGAATGCACGTAGGTTTCGGCCGCACCCGTGAAACTGCTACTCCTGGAATTTACCAGGTAGTTATTGAGTACCTAAACGAAGAAGCAGGTCGCTATGCGGGACGTGCCGCAGTACGGCTTTGTCAAAGTATTATTGACCGTGGGCGTTACCCCAAAGCCGAATTAGAACAAGATATCCAAGACCTGAAAGATTTTTGGCGGGATGCTTCCCTTGGCCCTTCCACAGAAGCCATTATCAAAGAAGCTGAAAAGAAAGGTATTCCCTGGATGCCTTTACCTGCTAGATTTTTGATCCAATTGGGCTATGGTATCCATCAAAAACGGATTCAAGCCACCATGACCAACAACACAGGCATTCTCGGTGTAGAACTAGCTTGTGATAAGGAAGCGACAAAACGTATTCTCTATGCCAACGGTGTACCAGTTCCTAGAGGTACAGTCATCAATTTCTTTGATGATTTAGAAGAAGCCGTTGAATATGTTGGTGGTTATCCCATTGTGATTAAGCCTTTAGATGGCAATCATGGACGAGGGATCACCATTGATATACGCACTTGGGAAGATGCCGAAGCCGCTTATGAAATGGCTAGACAGGTTTCTCGCTCCATTATTGTCGAACGCTATTATGCGGGTCGTGACCATCGGGTATTGGTAGTTAATGGTAAAGTGGTGGCAGTAGCAGAAAGAGTTCCTGCCAATGTCGTGGGTGATGGCAAATCTACTATTGCTGAACTAATTGAAGAAACTAACCAAGACCCCAATCGCGGCGAAGGCCATGATAATGTTCTAACTAAGATTGAGCTAGACCGTACCAGCTATCAACTACTAGATAGGCAAGGATACACTGTTAATAGTGTGCCACCTCAAGGCACTATGTGTTATCTGCGAGCTACAGCAAATTTGAGTACAGGTGGTAGTGCAGTAGATCGCACGGATGAAATTCACCCAGAAAACATTTGGTTAGCTCAACGGGTAGTGAGAATAATCGGCTTAGATGTAGCTGGTATAGATATTGTCACTTCAGATATTAGCCGTCCTCTGCGAGAGCTAGATGGGGTGATTGTGGAAGTAAATGCTGCCCCTGGTTTCCGTATGCACGTTGCGCCTAGTGTAGGTAAATCTCGCAATGTGGCTGGGGCAGTGATGGATATGCTGTTTCCCCATGATAAATCCAGTCGTATTCCCCTCCTCACTGTCACAGGTACAAATGGCAAAACAACAACTACTCGCCTTTTAGCACATATTTATAAGCAAACAGGTAAGGTAGTAGGCTATACCACTACCGATGGTACATACATCGGTGATTTCTTAGTAGAATCAGGAGATAATACAGGCCCCCAAAGCGCCCATGTCATCCTCCAAGATCCGACTGTAGAAGTAGCGGTATTAGAATCGGCTCGTGGTGGCATTCTGCGCTCCGGGTTGGGTTTTGAAAATGCTAATGTAGGTGTAGTATTAAATGTATCTGCTGATCATTTAGGTATTGGGGATATAGATACTATTGAGCAGTTAGCTCATCTGAAAAGTGTAGTTGCTGAAGCTGTATTTGCTGATGGTTATGCTGTTCTCAATGCCGATGATCAGCGTGTGGCAGCGATGGCAGAAAAAACTAAGGCCAATATTGCCTACTTTACTATGAATCCAGAGTCTGAACTGGTGCGGAAACATATCCAAAAGGGTGGCGTGGCCGCAGTGTACGAACATGGTTATCTGTCCATTGTTAAGGGTGACTGGACACACCGAATTGAAAGAGCAGAAAATATCCCTTTAACAATGGGTGCAAGAGCGCCATTTATGATTGCTAATGCTTTAGCTGCGAGTTTGGGGGCTTTTGTCCAGGATGTTACCATAGATCAAATTCGTGCTGGTTTAAGAAGCTTCCGCGCTTCTGTGAGTCAAACCCCAGGACGGATGAATTTGTTTAATTTAGGTAAACATCATGCTTTGGTAGATTATGCCCATAACCCAGCTAGTTACGAGGCTTTGGGGTCTTTTGTCCGCAATTGGACAACTGGACAGCGCATTGGTGTAGTTGGTGGCCCAGGCGATCGCCGTGATGAAGATTTTGTCACTTTAGGTAAATTATCAGCAGATATCTTTGATTACATCATTGTCAAAGAAGATGATGATACTAGAGGCAGACCTCGCGGTTCAGCTTCAGATTTAATAGTGGAAGGTATTACCCAAGCTAAACCCAATTACCGCTTTGAATCAATTCTGGATGAAACTAGCGCGATTAACAAAGCCTTAGACATAGCACCGGAAGGCAGTTTAGTGGTGATTCTACCAGAAAGTGTCAGTCGGGCAATTAAGTTAATTAAGATGCGGGGTGTGCAGGAAGATATGCAACCACAGCAATTCAACAATAATGATTCCCAAAATGGGGTATCATCTTCCTCTGTAGTTAATACCCTGATTTAGTAGATCATTTGTGGTCTATAATTTGCCCTCAGACTAATTCATAATTCAGGTCTGGGGGTTATTTATTTAAAAATTTCCAGTAACCAACGATTAATTCCCCCATCATCTTGATGTTGACTACGTTGCATTGCTTCTTTAACAATTGCTATTTGTAAACCCGGTAAAACTTTTGAATCTTCAATTCTTTTGCTGCCACTATCAATAATTTCAAAAGCAATTATATCATTATTATTTCCATCTATTACCCAATATTCTTTTACTCCCAATCTTTCATAAAGTAACCGTTTAAACCCTGAGGGGATGACGAAATAACCTAAACAGCTTATCAGGTGAAAATTGTACCGATTTATGGTAAAAAAAGATAGCCCCACTATTCTCAATAAGGACTATCTATTGATAATGTTACCTGAATTCTACAAAATACACCTAAA
>JBJTUF010000230.1:0-26369 GCA_046080565.1 Cuspidothrix sp.
GTTGTTGAGGGTATTAACAACAAACTCAAGTTGATTAAACGTTCTGCTTATGGATTTAGAAATTTTGATAATTTCCGATTAAGATGCTTGCTTACTTGGAAGTTCAAATATTAGTTTAGCATACTATGTACTGATGAACCATTAAAATTCAAGATAAGTCATGGAAATTATTACTTTTAGGTAGAGGAGAATTAAAAGATGAAATCATCAAAATTACTACTGCAAATAATCTGCAAGATCGGGTTATTTTAATTGAAAGTGTTCCTCATGATCAAGTTGCTAAATATATTAATTTAATGAGTACATTGGTTTTACCTTCTGAAACTACTTATAAATTTAAAACATTAACTGCGGTGGGTTGGAAAGAACAATTTGGTCATGTTTTAATTGAAGCTATGGCTTGTAAAGTTCCCGTAATTGGTTCTAATTCTGGGGAAATTCCCTATGTGATTAATAATGCAGGTTTGGTTTTTCCTGAAGGTGATGTAGCAGCTTTAGCTAATTGTTTAACACACTTAATAGATAATCCGAATTTACGAGAAGATATGGGATATAAAGGTTATGAAAAAGTGATGATAAGATATACAAATAAAGCATTAGCAAATGAACAATTAGAATTTTATCAAGAATTAATTTAGTGAAGACTTAGATGAGATGATCACATCGCTGACTTCTTTTATTTACTGTTTCCAATAAATGATAAATTTATGTTAAAAGTCGGGGATTTAGTGATACAAGATTTCTATTACCAATTACCCATTACCAATTTAATGAAAATTCTCCAAATTGTTCCTTCTATTTCCCTAATTTATGGTGGGCCTAGTCAAATGGTATTAGGATTAACTCCAGCTTTAATCAAAGCAGGTGTAAAGGTAACTATTATCACTACAGATAGTAATGGTGATAATGGACAACAACCGCTTGATGTACCATTAAATCAGTCTATTGAACAAGATGGTTATGAAATCATTTATTTTCGTTGTTCACCATTTCGCAGATATAAGTTTTCTCTGGATTTATTCAAATGGTTAAAAACTCACGCCCAGGAGTTTGATATTGCCCATATTCATGCTTTATTTTCTCCTGTGAGTAGTGTTTCAGCTATGATTTGTCGTCAGCAAAAGTTACCTTATATTTTACGCCCTTTGGGAACTCTAGATCCGGCTGATTTACAAAAGAAAAAACAATTAAAACAGCTTTATGTTCAATTGATAGAAAAACAAAATTTAGTAGGTGCGGCAGCAATTCATTTTACCAGTGAACAAGAGGCAAAAATATCCAATAGATTTGGGGTGAAAACTCATGATTTAGTGATTCCTTTGGGTGTGATTCCTCCTGTAAATAAAGAAACTAATGTACTAACTCAATGGCAAATTCCCCAGAATAAACCTGTGATTTTATTTATGTCGCGGATTGATCCGAAAAAGGGTTTAGAATTGTTGATTCCTTCGTTAGAAAAGTTATTAATCGCAGGTTTTGATTTCCATTTTGTTTTAGCGGGAACAAATCCTCAAGATCCAGGTTATGAGGATAAAATTAAATTACAAATTGCCAATTCTCCGTTAAATTTCTACACAACAATTACAGGTTTTGTTACAGGAGAAGTAAAAAAAAGTTTATTACAAGGTGCTGATTTATTTGTGTTACCTTCTTACTATGAAAATTTTGGGATTGCTGTTGCAGAAGCTATGGTAGGGGGTACACCTGTTATAATTTCTGATCAAGTGCATATTTATCAACAAATTATAGATAGTGAGTCTGGTTGGGTAGGTAAAACGGATGTTGAATCAATTTTTGAGTTATTAAAAACAGCTTTATCGAATTCCGAAGAATGTCAAAGACGGGGATTAAATGCTAAAGAGTATGCGTTAAATAATTTTAGTTGGGATGCGATCGCCCTGCAAATGATTCAAGCATATCAACAAATTATTACGTCTAACTAAGTAGAATAGACTACCTCTAATTATATCAAGTATTTTATCATATCCTCTGAAGGTGATATGGGAGAATGAGGAAGTAAAAATCTCTTAACCATGTATACAATTTGTAAATATTTTTGCTACCTGGGACAGACTAATGGCATAATTTCAGTTCTGTGTGATCATGTCACAGTAAAATATAGATGTCCTTCTACAATACAGGGAATTTTGCATGGCTCTCCGTCTTGGTGATACAGTACCCAACTTTACTCAAGCCTCTACACATGGGGAAATAGATTTTTATACATGGGCTGGTGATAGCTGGGTAGTGCTATTCTCCCATCCTGCTGACTTTACACCAGTTTGCACCACCGAACTCGGTACTGTTGCCAAACTAAAACCAGAATTTGATAAACGCAACGTGAAGGCGATCGCTCTGAGTGTTGATGATGTAGACTCTCATAATGGTTGGGTGGGTGACATTGAAGAAACGCAAAACACCACTCTCAATTACCCAATTTTGGCAGATCCAGATCGTAAGGTTTCTGAACTTTATGATATGATTCATCCCAACGCAGCCGCTACCGTTACCGTGCGTTCTGTCTTTGTTATTGACAACAATAAAAAATTACGTCTTAGCTTTACCTATCCCCCCAGCACTGGACGTAACTTTGATGAAATTTTGCGTGTTATTGACTCTTTGCAATTAACAGATAATTACAGTGTTGCTACACCAGCAGACTGGAAAGATGGTGAAGACTGCGTAATTGTTCCATCTTTAAAAGATCCCGAAGTCCTCAAAGAAAAATTCCCCAAAGGTTATCAAGAAATTAAACCTTATTTACGCATGACACCCCAACCTAACAAGTAAATTTTATAGTAGGAGGCAGGATGGAGGAGGCAGGGAGGAAAACCTTGTTATATCTAGGTTGTAAGGATTAAAAATCTCCTATCTCTGTCAACTGTCACCTGTCACCTGCTGTATTACTCATCCGATGTAAAATGTTGATCAAGAAAATTAAGAGCATGATTGCGAAGTTCAAAATATTCTTGAGAATTACGCATAGCCATTCTATCCCTGGGACGTTTAAAGGGAACTGTTAAAATTTCCCCTATTTTTGCAGATTGTCCATTAGTCATTAAAATAATCCGATCAGACATATAAATGGCTTCATCTACATCATGGGTAATCATCATTACCGCTTGACGATGACTTTCCCAAATATCTAAAACTTGACGTTGTAACTTACCACGGGTTAAAGCATCTAAAGCCCCAAAAGGTTCATCCATTAATAACATTTTCGGACGAATTGCTAAAGCCCTAGCAATACCAACTCTTTGTTTCATTCCTCCAGAAATTTGATCAGGATACTTATCGGCGGCTGCTGTTAAATTTACCATTGCCAAATGTTCATTTACAATACTAACTTTTTCCGCACGATTGGCACTTTTTAGCACTTCATCTACAGCCAAACGGATATTTTCTCGCACAGTTAACCAAGGCAATAATGAATAGTTTTGAAATACCATCATTCTATCAGAACCTGGTTTACGAATCTCTTTACCATCTAAGCGCACCGATCCAGATGTCGCTTGTTCAAAACCGCCAATTATTTTTAATAACGTAGATTTTCCGCAGCCAGAATGACCAATTACAGAAATATATTCATTTTCATGAATGGTCAAATTAACATGATCTAAAACCACAAATTCTTCCTTGTCAAGTCTAGAATAAGACTTAACTAGATTTTCGATTTCTAAAAATCCGTTGCGCTCCATATTTTTGGAAAAGTCATGATGTTCTAATGTTGTATATTGCATGATTAATTACCTGATATATGATAAACTTTTTTTAAGACATAAAAAATTGAGTAGGCGCATTAGCACGAATAGGAAAACTATTCAGATATCCTACAGGATCGCTAGGATCAAAAGCTTTTTTATCTATGAATGCTGCTGAAGGTTCAATTTTATAATCATCCTTGGGGCATTTAATTCCCATTTCTGTGGCTATCTCTCTATATAAGTCTGTTCTCCAACCTTGTGCTGCTACTTGTTCGGCATTTTTAGGAATTTCCTTAATTTGTCCCCAACGCGCTGCTTGAGTCATTAACCAAATACTGCGAGAAGTCCATAAAAATGTTGAATGTTCTCCTTCTTGGTGGGGAATACTTTTAGGAATATCATAAAAAATTGTGGTATCATCTCCTTGGATAGTGCGGTCTTTACCATCAAAACCTCCATAGTTATAATTACCAATAATTCCCGGTGCAGTAAATTTAGTCATAGGTAGACCTGAATTTTTGGGTTTAGCACCAGTAAATGATCTTTGGGTGAGTAATTCGGCTATTTCTTGGCGATTTTCAGACTTGCCACAATATTGACAAGCTTCAATCATAGCTTTTACTAAAGAACGGTAAGTTTTAGGATAATTAATAATGAAAGATTCCATTACTCCCAGTAGTCTATCGGGGTGTCCGTGCCAAATTTCCTTACCTTGAGCGAAGGTAAAACCAATACCTTCATTACCTGTAATTGCTCTAGTATTCCAAGGTTCGGCGACCATATAAGCTTCCATTGCGCCAATTCTCATGTTTGTCACCATTTGTGGTGGAGGAACAATGATGATCCGAAATTCTTTGAAGGGGTCAACACCAGCAGCAGCAGATAGATAGCGGACAAAGTATTCATAAATGGCAGAACTGAGGACTACAGCCCAAACTTTCTTTTCTGGGGGTTGTTTGTCAAAATAGCCACGAAAGTCCCTTCCAAAGGCTTCTAAAGCTCCATCACCGTATTTTTGTTGATATTCATACCAAGGACGGATGCCATAGTTCCACATATCTTTATTCATGGTCATGGCGTTACCATGGCGGTTAATAGTCATTGCTGCACATAGGGGAGCATGACGCGCCCCTTCCGCGCCTATTCTGGCGTTGGTGACTGCACCGGAGACGACGGGGGAAGCATCCAGACGACCAAAAATTAACCCGTCGCGGGAGGTGGCCCAACTAGCTTCGCGGTTGAGTGTGACATTTAGGCCATATTTGCGGAAAAATCCTTTTTGCCAGGCGATCGCAAAAGGCGCACAATCATTTACAGGTACATAACCAACAGTAATATCCGGTTTTTCTAAATCTTGGGGTCTGACTACTGGTGTCACCGCTAAAGCTTCTTCTGTGAGTCCCTTTGAAGACCTATCTCCAGAAACATTACAAGATGATAAAGCTAAACCTGCGGTGGTTGCACCTATGACTTTAATAAAATCTCGGCGAGTTAAATAATTTTCACTCATGGTTTTAATGATTTTGGATTTATTTATCCAGAACTCTAGTAAGTTGAGCAATGCCCACCCTACACTAATTAAAATGTGGAACAGGCATCTTGCCATAAATTGAGATAAATTTGATTAATTTAAACTTCCAGGACGGTGAGTAACTAACTCTTGAATTTTGCCCACACAGTAATCTAAAACTAAACCTGTGAAGCCAATGACAAACACTGCTAAAAATACTGAACTCAAATTTAAACGACTCCATTCATCCCACACAAAAAAGCCAATTCCTATTCCACCTGTGAGCATTTCCACAGCTACAATTACCAACCAAGCTATTCCTAAACTAATTCGTAAACCTGTAAAAATATAAGGCAAACTCGCAGGTAAAATAATTTTGGTAATTTGTCGCCAACGGGGCATTTCTAAAACCTGTGCCACATCTATATAGTCTTTAGGAACGCTCGCAACTCCCAAAGCAGTATTAATAATTGTTGGCCACAGGGAGGTAATGAAAATCACGAAAATTGCTGAAGGATCTGCTAAATTAAATAGAGATAAAGAAATAGGCAACCAAGCTAATGGTGATACTGGTTTGAAAATTTGAATAATCGGATTAAAAGCCAACATTGCCGGTCTAGACATTCCAATTAAAAATCCCAAGGGAATGGCTACTAATGCACCTAAACCAAACCCTAATATTACTCGCCGTAAACTTGCTAATAATAACCAACCAATTCCTAAATCCCCTGGACCTCTTTCATGGAATGGATGCAAGATAGAATCCCAATTAGCAATTAACGCTTCTGGTGGTGTCGGCATTAATTCATGATTAGCTAATGCTACCACCCACCACAAAATAATAATTCCTAAGCATCCTAATGCTGGATATAAGAAAACATCCTGAATAACTACAGGTTTAGCTTTTTTCCAAACAGCTTTTCCGCCTACTGCAATTACAGCAGCTAAATTTAGTTGCAATATCATTTATTTTACCTCAGCAGAGTTAAGCTTGGTTATGAAAATATTAATTAGTACCAACCTTGGACACTGATGAGATCAGAACATGATTAAAATTCTGTCTCTTCAGTCTCCTCTCAGTGCCTACGAAGTTAGCTGACGGGCTAGGGTTGAGAGATACCCTTTTTTGCTCAATTTGCGATTTTTTGAGTTATAAACCTCAAATTTCTCAATTAATCAAAACAAAAACACGCCCCACAATTTGGTTCCTCCGTTCCAGCAATGTTGATTGCTATTTGCTGGACTAGGCTGACTTACTGGAAATTAATGATAGCACCATAACATTGATGTTTTGTGATAGCATCAGTATTGATGAAAATATTAGTTACTCAACTACTGATTTTTATTTGCTATTTCTCAGGAAGATTCAGATAAATTGCTGAAAATTAACTATTATCGTCATAATTAATGATTCAGAATACAGGAGACAGGATTAATCAAAGTTGTTGAAACATTGTTGATAAGTGAATCAAAAATAGCCTTCTTTAGATTATTAACTCCTGTACGGGCGAACGGCCGTTCGCCCCTGCTGACTCCTAAATTCTTAACAATAATTAATCTAATAAACCTCTTTTTTTTAATTTCGCTAAAGCATCTTCAGCAGCAGCTTTTTCTGCTTCTTTTTTACTCTTTCCTTTAGCTTCACCATATTCTTTACCATCTACTAATACTTTAGCTCTAAATTCTGGCGCGTGAGAGGGTCCCCCTATTTGTTCTGTAGCATATTTGGGGGGATTTGTGTTACCTTGAGCTTGTACCCATTCTTGAAACCGATTTTTGGAATCTACATTAGAACGGATTTCAACAATGTGTTCTGAGGCAGAATCAAATAATGGTTCAACAATGGCGCGAAGTGGTTCAACATTACGATTATTATCTAAATAATAAGCCCCAATTACAGCCTCAAAGGTACTACTGAGTAAGTTAGGATTTTGAAAACCGCCATCTCTAATTGTCCCTTTTCCTAATCTCATTCTAAAGTCTAAACCTACTTCTATGGCAAATTTTGCTAGTTGTTTTTCTTCTACTAATGCAGAACGCAGACGAGTTAATTCATCTTCTCCTTTTTGACTATGTTTGTTGTACAGATATTCGCCACTGAGGAAATTTAAAATGGCATCACCAAGAAATTCTAAGCGCTCGTTATCTTTATCTTTACCTTCTCCTTCTCCTGGGTTTTCGTTGACATAGGAACGGTGGGTGAGTGCTTGACGGAGGAGTTTTTCGTTATTAAATGTCAGAAGTTTGTGCATTTTATTTTTTCGTTTTGTAGATAAGATGAGTTTTATTTAAACATGAAAAAACCGCAAGGTGCGGTTATCATAAACCAGTTATTTTGATAAACTGGGAATCGTAAAGTTTTTAAAAACAATCTCAAGAGTAAATTTTAGGCAGCTATTTAATCTAATTTAATTAAAAATAACTCCTGATTTTGTTTTCTAATTTTACCTTCCTTGGCAACCATATCAATAAATTCTCCAAAGCGTTTAATTTTTTTCCCATTAGGTGTAGAAATACAAGCCACACCTTGATAGTTAGGAAACATTTTACACATTAATTGACTCAAATAGCTGTAGCTTGTAGGTTTATTTTGAGTTAATGCTTTCTTGATAGCTTTAATCAAACATTCTACCGCTTCATGATAACTAATTTGAGAATTTATGATGGTGGGTTGAGGTTGGGTTTTTTCTCCAACTAATTTGGGTAAGTCATCTATGAAGTAGCAATTTTCAGCACCAACTAAGTTAATTAATCTTTGACTTGCACTACCCTTTTGCGCTAGGATAACTACTTTTTTACCCATCTGTTTAAGAATGCAAATCACTCCCGCAAAATCCCAATCTCCTAATCCAAACATAAAAAGATTTACAGAAGGATTAAAAGCAACTGTTTTTACACAGTCAGCTATCAGTTGGTTATCTGCACTATTTTTTGATGAATCAGGAACATCTACACAGTTAAAACCAAGTAATTCAAATTTATTTTTGGCATCGACTTGATTTTTATGGTGGGAATTATAGTAAAAATTCTTCCATTTTACATTTCCCTGCATTTTTGCAAAATCAAGCAATAAATTAGGGTATTTTTTGATTGAACTAACATTCTGAAAGTCACAAAAAATGGCAACAGAGTCTTGTTTCTGAACTTTTTCGGGATTCGATGGTAGATGAGACATTGTAAAATACCCAGTTTTTTAAGTGAACTGGACAGCTTTAACAAATCACACATCTATAGCAATTTAACCAGATGAAAGAAAAACTACAAAAATAGTTTTATTCCATTTAGTTTCTCTTAGTTAGTTAATCAGTTTCAGTGTCAATATTAGAATTCATCGTTGATAAATTCCGGTTGTTGGGTACGATAAACACTTACCAAAGTTTATACACCTTTCTTTTAGCGTTACATCAATTATTTAACCAATCGGACACTTTATTTGTGGCAGATTTGATGACAATTGGTGATAACAACCTAAATAAAAATGATGCAATAAAACATTTAACCAAGTGTTTATAGTACCCGACAACCGGAACTTATCAACAATGAATCCTATCTACTGACACAACTACCAATGATTATGGGTTAGAGTCTCGCCTAAGATTACATTTGTTAAGCAGTCTTATTTTTAACAGTAAACAACTTACTCTCAGATGTCAAGCCCCATTTTTGTAAACAATTGTAAAGTCTACAACTTGACATACTTACATAACTTCCTGCTGTTATGAGGTGCAGTTTTTCATCACCGACTGTAGGGGCGGGGTTTCCCCGTCCTGAATTGTATTGCATCCAACGGAAAAACGCCCTATTTATATACAGCACTTGTGAAGTAAATGAGATACACCATATAAGCTAATTTTCAAAATTGAATTTTAATCTGTGAAATCCTTTAATCCATCTAATCAGTGATTCTGACCATGCTTGAAGTTTAATCTGTCACTGTATTTTATAAACCTTAAATGTGCTATAATTCCAAATATGTTGTTAATATATAATATATTAAAAGACTAAATTTTAAACCAATGCCAGCTAAAGATATTTTTCATGATGCTGTTAGAAAAGGATTAGAAAAAGAAGATTGGGTGATCACAGATGATCCTTTGAGGATTGAAGTTGGTGATGTAGAAATGTATATTGATCTTGGGGCTGAAGAAATTATAGCTGCTGAAAGAACTGGAGAAAAAATAGCAGTTGAAATTAAGAGTTTCACAGGTACATCTAGTATTTCTCAATTTCATACAGCAATTGGCCAGTTTTTTAATTATCGTTTGGCATTAGAAGAGAAAGAACCAGAAAGAGTTTTATATTTAGCTGTTCCTTTAGGAGTTTATAGTGCTTTCTTTCAGTTGCAATTTATCAAAACAGTTGTTCAACGTTCTGAAGTTAAACTAATTATTTATGATCCGATTCAGGAGGCAATTGTAGAATGGAAAAACTAAAGCAATATCAAAATTATGTTCAACAAGTTATCAGAGAATACGCCAATTTGGGTTCAGCAAAGGATGAAATTGAACAACAATTGATTTTTGATACGGTTGGTGATCATTATCAGTTAATGTATGTTGGCTGGAAAAATAGACGTAGACAGCATGGTTGTGTTCTACATCTTGATATTAAGAATGATAAAATTTGGATACAACATGATGGAACGGAGATAGGTATAGCAGATGAATTAGTTAAATTAGGAGTACCCAAAGAAGATATTGTTTTAGCTTTTCATGAGCCATTGATGAGACAATATACAGGTTTTGCAGTTGGTTAATTTCAATATTTTAATCCCGTTCTCGTAATTTGATTGATGGTTGATCATTAGTTGGTAAACGTTCAACATTTCTACGGTTGGGTTTTTTGCGGGTCAAGGTTTTCCATGCGGCTTTAAACCCAACAAAAACACTGCGGGTGGTAATTTGAATATTTTCTGCTTGTTGTTTGGCACTATCTAGACTTTGATCAAATTGTTTGACAACTTGACCGGCACTTTTGACACCTTCACTTACATCATCGGTTAAATCTGTGATTTCTAAACTGGTGTTGCGAATAGCGTTGAGGGTTGGTGGTAACTCCCGTGAAAGGGTATCAAAGAATTTTTCGGCACTGCGAGCAGCACGCGCTAATTCCTGCAAAGCGGGTATGGCTGCTACCAAAACGGCCGTGAGACTGGCAGCAACTAAGAGGATGGATAGTCCCAGCCAAAATAAAGGATCAGTCACAGTTAAGCCATTTAGTTCTAGTTGTTGAGTTTAAGGATTTAAGTTTGCTGTTGTGTTGCTAATATTAACAGGATTTTGTTGATGTAAGTTTTGGTTTTCTTGTTGGGTTGCTTCTATACCGACTGTGATCGCTTCTTGCAGTCTATCTACTGTTTGATCCCAGGTTTGCAGGGTGCTATGTGCCAGACGATCAGCCTGTATTTGTACGCTGGTAGAGATATCTTCTGCCAGTTCAGGGATAGCATTAGCTGATTTTTTAATCAGTTTACGGGTTTCGCGTCCTGTGCGGGGGGCAACTATTAAACCGACTACAGTGCCAATAGCTGCTCCTAGCATCAAACCGCCAATAAAAATTCCAGAACGGTTGTTAGACATTGTTTGATTTTTTGACTCTATAAAATTTATCTTATCTTTTCCAGGAGGTGATTCAGATATTGTTACCATCCTTGGTTGACCGGGAATTTTAGATTTTAGATGAAAAAAATTTGGTACAAGACCCCGTCCTTGAGGACGGAAAAATACTCGCTACGCTGCGTAAGCTTCGCTAACGTCAATCCAAAATCCACAATCCAAAATCCAAAATCGAGTGACTTGCTTTACCAAGGATTACCAATCATAGTAAAAGCAGACCAGAAATAGGGATGTTGTAAATCTTTACGACCAACTCTCCTCAATATAGGTGGTAAATTCACATCACCACGAGAAATAATTAATTTACTATCTTGAATGTGAACTTCTCCTTTTAGCATCGCTAACTGCGTTTGTCTGAGTGCTTCGGCTTTAATTGGTGCTGTTTTTAACTGTTTATAGAACTCACTCATTAATCCTAGAGTTCCTTCATCAGAAACATACCATAAACTGGCCAATGCAGATTTAGCACCAGATTGAATGGCAAAGCCAGCAAAACCTAATTCTGCCTGGGTGTCTCCTATAGCGGTACGGCAAGCACTTAATACTACTAACTCAACTGGAGGATTATTCCAACCCAATTTTCGCAATTGATCTAATTGTAATTGCGTATCCCATAACTGAATATAGGAGTTACCTGGTAAACCATTTTTAAATTCACCATGAGTAGCTAAGTGAATAATGCCATAAGGATTTTCTTTTCTTTGATTTTGGAGATTTTTCAGGGTAAAACCTTCATTTAAAAAAGATTTGCCTGTCCATAACTGGGAAGTGATCGTTGATAATTCTACTGGTACTGCTGGTAGGGGGTTTTGGTTGGTAAATTTGGATGCACCCATACCTAAAACTTGCGCCTTTTTAATATCCACATATTTAGTATCAGTGAGGCTCAAACTCGGCATTAAACCAACACTGTATTTTTCTATAATGTGTTTTTCACCATCATAAATGGCAGCAATGGGGAGCGATCGCAATCCCTCATCCATAATAAATACTAAATTATCTATGTTCTTCCCTTGAAATTCTGACTCTAACGGCTTAATCAGCCAATCATACATTTGTTTTCCTGGCTGTTTATAACTATTTGGTTCCGAAATATTAGTGACTGTATTTTTAAATTTCCTCGCTACCTCTAGTACCTGAGAACGAGTCACATTAATAGTTCTGCGAATAGGTTCACCTGTGTTAGTCACAACTATTAATTCTAAGTTATCACTATCAGATTTGATAATTTGTGAGCTTATATTTGTAGTAGTTATTGGCGCAAAACTGACATATATGAGCGCGGGTTTAACACCCGTGGAATCAGTAATCTTTGTTAATATCTGTTTGGTTTCATTCACAGATATAATTTTTGCCTCTTCTGGAGTTGATAAGTATTGTTGAAAATCGTTAGTAAATTTTTTCTCAATGCTTCCTACAAAATTTTTCTCTACTGGATCATCAGGATCAGTTATGACGATTGGTTCTACTATCTTAATAACTATTTCTGGAGGATATGTTTGATTATTTGTTAAAGTGAAAGTTGCAGGGCTGGCAATTCCACTATTAGCAATGATACTATAAGTTCCCTGAATACCATTGGCTTTGACTGGGATAGAAACAATACCATTAATATCAGTAATTGAGCTATTACTACTACTTAAAATTGCACTTGCACCACTACCAGGAGCGTTAAATGTTACAGTTGCATTAGGAATTGCTTTACTAAAACCATTTTCTGTTAATTGTGCCTGTAAATTCGTAATAAAATTAGTATTTACCAACGTACTTTGCCCCGAACCAGCTAGAGGCGTAAGAGTATAACCAACTGCTTCAAATGCGCCAATATCTGGGGCTGTACCTTGAGAACGGCTGATACCCCGTTGATCTGTGGTAACGTCAGAATCAAAACTACCAGCATTAAGAGCAGGACTATCTGGTAATAAGGCCATGGTTTGAGTTGTCCCTCCATAATCTCCTAATGGTGCTAATTTAGGATCAATGGGTGCAGCAGCAGTACCAACTTGATTACCATTAGTATTAGTTATACCCGTCATTCCTGTGCCATTACCAATCAGATTATTATTGCTAACAGAACTAACAGTACCGAATATATCAGGGCTATTGGAATTTGTGTTAGCTGCTACAATCGTATTACTTAAGGACAAAATACCGCCAATTGTATAAATTCTACCACCATAAGCACTTGCAGAATTAAGACTTAAAGTACCGTAGCCAATTCCTATATTACCATTACTGTTGTAAATAGCACCACCATTATTCGCCTGATTACTGCTAAGGGTGCTGTTAATTATAAATCCAGAACCTCCATCACCACCTTGATTATAGATAGCACCACCATAATTATTGGCCTTATTATTATTAAATGTACTGCTGGTTATGTTTACAGTATTAAAAGAGTTGTAAATTGCACCACCATTATTAACCGCCGTATTATTACTAAAGGTGCTACTAGTAATATTGACTATATTATTTGTATAGATAGCACCACCATAAGCGGCAGAATTACCGCTAAAGGTACTATTATTGATTGTTACTGCACCATAAATAGCACCACCATAAGCAGCAGAATTTCCAGTAAAGGTACTATTATTGATGGTTATTGCACCAAAGGAGTTATAAATAGCACCTCCCAGGGCAGAGCCATAGGGAGCAGAATTTTCACTAAAGCTACTATTGTTTATATTTACAGTACCACCATACCCATTATAAATAGCACCACCATAGGGAGCAGAATTATTCGTGAAGGACAGGTTATTAATATTGACTGTATTTAACGCATTGTTATAAATACCACTACCATAAGGACTAGAAGTACCTATATTGCTATTTTTAATTTGAAAGTCCTGGAAAGTGAATGTACCAGAACTCAAAATCTCAAAGACACCGTTCTTGCCAGCAGCATCTAGAATGGTATTATTTGCTCCTGCACCATTTATTGCCAGTGTTAATGGAAATGTTTTATTAATTTTGATAACTGGACTGACGTTATAAGTAGCTGCACCGAGATTAGCTGCACCGAGATTAATTGTTGTTCCTCCCCCTACAATTCCAATAGCATCAATAGCATTTTGAATAGAACTACTAGGTGCTGTTGTTTCTGGGTTAATCTGATTAAGATTAAAGGTCAATGCACCTGTGCTATTCATATTAATTATCCCATAGGGATTACGGAAAAATCGTCTTCCTGTTAGGGTTAGGGATGCAGTTCCTCCTAATGTCTGAGAGATGGGATCTGTTAGTGTAATATCTCCATTACCACCTGTTCCACTATTAGTTGTAATCGTAACATTTGTACCGCTATTGAGAGCAGATTCAATGGTAAGGGGGGCAATATTACTATTACCACCAGGATCAAAAATACCACCCGTTAAAGTCCCATTCCCACCGTTGATAATATTAATATCACTTGGATCTAATAACCAAGTTCCTGCATTAACAATTGCACCATTGACATCTAAAAAGTTTTTACCGGAAGTTTCAACCAAACCGCCATTAATTCCTGTAGCGGTAATTTTACCAAAAAAGCGGGTGGTATCTTCTGCCCAAACTATGACATTGCCACCATTACCATTAATACCGTTAGCGTTGAGAATGGAATTAGAATTTGTATAGGTATTTGTAGCTTTGGGAATTGTACCTTGTCCTTGATAATCTCCACCGATTAATATTTTTCCACCATTGATACCGGCGGCGTTAATATTACTATCAAATAGGGCTATTTTATCCCCTAAAATTTTAATTTTGCCACCATTATCTGTCGTACTCTCTACGGAAACATTACCATTAATAATATTAGTGCCGGCGTTAGTGGGGACAACAGTATTCGCACTGGTTAATTGAATTTCGCCATTTTCTACGGTTACTCCCGTCGCGCTGGGAATATTCCCTCCAGTTAATAATTGTGGTAAAGATAATGGTGAAAGTTGCTGATTTTCAGCAGTAATAGTATTTTTATCATCAACAGGTAAATCTATACTTAATAAACTATTTTCTGGTGTAATTCTCACTAATTTATCACCCGCAACAGCCATGATTTTGATATTACCACCAGAGGAAATTAATGTTCCCGTATTAATAACTGTACCACCTAATAAAGTTAAATTTTGTCCTGGGTTAACGGCTAAGTTGCCAGCATTAAAAATACTACCATTTTGATTGTTAATAAAAGCAAAACCCGTAGGACTTCCTAGCAACTGGCTATAATTATTTGTGCCAATAGAATTTAACCATTGATTACCAAATTGCACCCCATTGGCTGTAGTTGCGGTAAAAGAGGCAGGAACATTTAAACTAGCGTTTGCACCAAATACAATTCCTGCGGGGTTAATTAAATATAAATTGGCATTACTTCCGGTGACTTGAATTAAGCCATTAATTATAGAAGCATTACCACCTGTTACTCTACCTAAAATATTTTGAATTTGGGGGTTAGCTAAAAAATTAGCTGTTTGATTGGCATCTAGTCCAAATTGTGCAAAACTATGAAATAAATTGGCATTATCACCACTGACACTACCACCACTAATATTAATAGTATTGCCTTGATTATTAATAACTGTGCCTGTACCATCATTAGCAGGTGTTACAGATTGTGCTTGGGCAAAATTGGGAAATAGTCCGATCAATAAACTCAGACAAGTTGCAGCTAGAGAATTTTTGCCAGATTTACGACGTTTTTGGGCTTTAACTATAGCTTTATAGGAATGTTTAATTTGCTCATAACTCCGTTGCCAAGATAGGCTATTTGGATGGGTACGATAATAATAAAGTGGTTTAAATATATGCTCAACTTTGGCAACTTCGGAAAGTCGCATACACAAATCGTAATCTTCTACTTCTGAGGATTCATCAATTCCACCTGCTAATGCCAACACTTCTCGACGTATCAGCCGGAAGTGAAATGTCATAAATTTATTTAACAGTTCTTCCCGGTTATAGGGAACAAGACAACGATAACCATAGCTAAGAATTGTGTCTTTTTCGTCAATATCTAAATAATCTGTATAAACCCAACCAATATCTGATTTTTGATCTAAAACTGACGCAGTTTCCTTAAGTGCTGTTGGTGCTAGGATATCATCACTATCTACCCAACCAACATAAGGGGCTGAGGTATTGCTAATTGCTGATTTTAAAGCTAATCCTCGTCCTAAATGTTCTCCAACTATTACCCGCACTCGATTATCTTGCTTTGCATACTTACGAGCTATTGCTGGGGAACTATCCGTTGAACCATCATCCCAGATGAGGAGTTCAAAATCACCTCTAGTCTGACTTAAAATACTTTCAATAGCAGTACCTAGATAGCCTTCGCGGTTATAGGCTGTAATTATCAGGGAAATAGCTGGTAGCATAAAATTGCTGATATAAGACTTTTGATGTTATTAAGACATGATATGATATCAAAATTAAATTATTAATAAAAATTATTTTTCTCAAGCTCTAGAAGCAGACAACGCAGTGAATTCAAATATTTAAAGATTTATTAATAGTAAATTGAAAAGTTTTTTTTACTATGCGCTGTGAAGTATTTTTGCAATATTTAATGTAATTTATATAGCCGTTACAGTTACATGAGATACTGATACAAGAAGTTCAAGAAGATTTTTTTTAGTTTGTCGGGAAATATGATAAGAATAATTATCATTATCATATACTGGTGAATTGACAAGTTGTATCCCTTATTTCTGTAATAGTGCTATAGTTATCCAATCGGTTCTGATGGGGTGCAGCCATTGGACGTAAGGGGGAAAGTCTGGTGCAAATCCGGCACTGTCCCGCAACTGTGAGCCATAATATGGTGAGTCAGGATGCCCGCCGATAAAAAAGACGCTTATATAAATCTGCGAGGTACAGATTATGTCTAGAAAAAAACAGGGGTTAGTTAGTTTAACCCTAATGACTGTTATTAGTCTTTACTTAGTAGTTAATTTTCCCAAACCTGCCTACGCAATGCACATTATGGAAGGTTTTTTACCTGTGCAGTGGGCGATTTTTTGGTGGGTGGTAGCATTACCATTTTTTGTTTTAGGATTGCGGAGTCTGACTCGTATTACCCAAACTAACCCGGAATTGAAACTTTTGTTAGGTTTGGCAGGTGCTTTTACTTTTGTACTCTCAGCGTTAAAAATTCCTTCGGTTACAGGTAGCTGTTCTCACCCCACGGGAACAGGTTTAGGTGCGGTGCTGTTTGGGCCGCTGACTATGACAGTTTTAGGTAGCTTGGTATTGTTATTTCAGGCTTTGTTATTAGCACATGGTGGTTTAACTACTTTGGGAGCAAATGCTTTTTCGATGGCGATCGCTGGACCTTTTGCAGCATACTGGATATATAATTTGACAATGCGGCTGATTGGTAAACAAAGAATCGCCATATTTTTAGCCGCCGCATTAGGAGATTTACTCACCTACAGTATTACTTCTATCCAACTTGCTTTGGCTTTTCCTGCACCTGTCGGTGGATTTATAGCTTCATTTATCAAGTTTACCGGAATTTTTGCTGTTACTCAACTACCCTTAGCAATAAGTGAAGGATTACTAACGGTCTTGGTGTGGAACTGGTTGCAATCCTATAATCCTCAAGAATTGGAAATTTTGCAAGTAATTAACGGAAGAAATCAAAGTCATGAATCAATCTAAACAGAGCTTAAATAATTGGTTTTTAATATTAGGTGTTTTTGCTTTAGCCGTTGCACCTTTAATATTTGTGCGTGGTGCAGAATTTAGCGGTGCAGATGGTGAAGCAGAAAAAGCTATCACAGAAATCCAACCTGGATATGAGCCTTGGTTTAAATCATTTTTTGAACCAGCTAGTGGCGAAATTGAAAGCTTATTATTTGCATCACAAGCAGCTTTAGGTGCTGGAGTAGTTGGTTTTGCCATTGGTGTATATAAAGGACGTTCCCAGCAAGCAAAACGTAAAGAATGAGTCTACAATTAGATACTTTAGCTTACACCAATCAACTGCGAAAATTACCACCAGAACATAAACTAATTTTTGCATTTACAACCTTGATGATTTCTCTTTTTAGTCATCCCTTAGTACAAATTTTAATCTCACTATGGATGACTATTTGGACAGTGATTTATGCAAAAATTCCAGTTGGTGTTTATTTGCGGTTGTTAATATTCACTATATTTTTCTGTTTGGCAAGTTTACCAGCACTAATGGTAAATGGAGTGACAAATACTAATTTACAACTTATCCAATTAGACTCATTATATGGCTTAAAATTCGGGCAATTCTATCTCTATATTAGTCATCATGGTACTATGCAAGCATGGCAAATTTTTACAAGAGCATTAGCTTCTACATCTTGTTTATATTTTCTCATGCTAACTGTACCTTTTACCGAAATATTACAAACTTTACGTTGGCTGAAATTTCCAGAACTTTTAACTGATTTATTATTACTAATGTATCGGTTTATTTTCATTCTACTAAAAACAGCCCATGAATTGTGGATAGCACAAAATTCTCGTGGAGGATACCGTAATTGGCATACTAGCATGAAAAGTTTAGCAATATTAATCGGCCAATTATTACATCGAACTCTACAACAATATAGTCAATTTTCTCTGGGATTACAAGCAAGAGGCTTTGCTGGAGAATTACGATTTTGGCATCCCCATCGTTATCATCCATCTCTACGATATACAATTGAGGCAATTTGTGGCTGTTTATTATTAATAGGATTAGAAATTTGCTAAAATGCAGAAATATTCACTTGAATTTAATCAAGTATATTACACCTATCCCGGTTCACCACAACCAGCTTTAGACGGATTGACAATTAAAATTCCTTGGGGGAAAAAATGTGCTTTAATTGGTCAAAATGGTTGTGGCAAAACCACACTTTTATTATTAGCTAATGCTTTATATAAACCTGGTGCTGGTAAGATTAGCTGGTGTGGACAACCATTTATTTATAATCGTCATTATTTAAGTCAAATTAGACAAAAAATCGGTTTAGTCTTTCAAGACCCAGAACAACAATTAGTAGGTTCTACCGTTGAAGAGGACATATCTTATGGTTTGTGTAATTTAGGTTTACCCACAGCAGAAATAAAACAGCGAGTAGAACACATATTAAGTGAATTTCAATTAACTAACTTAGCCGAAAAGCCCGTACATCATTTAAGCTTGGGACAAAAAAAACGAGTTTCCATTGCTGATGTGATGGTACTAAAGCCCCAACTATTAATATTAGATGAACCAACTGCATATTTAGATATTAAGCATAGTCGTAATCTTATAAAAACTCTGAATAAAATTCATGATAATGGCAATACTTTATTAATGGCAACCCACGATTTAGATTTAGTCTATCGTTGGGCAGATTGGGTTTTTGTCATGGATAAAGGAAAATTAATTTTAGAAGGCAACCCCGAAACTGTATTTAATCAGCGTGAAGTTTTGGAAGAATTAGAATTGGGTGTACCATTAATATATGAAATGTTATTTTCTGGTTTATCTGCTGACGAGAGAATAATTATAGAGAGACTCAGACAAAAAATATTAAATGATATGTGAAAATAGAGTTAACGCTAATATATTTTGCTGAATACATTCTAGATTGAGTTAAGCGAAAGCGCGACCCAAAAAAGTTCCGAAAATTTTGAGTTTCCTTCCGTCAAACCAACATACTTCTAAGTTATAGCTCTAGTCACAATGATTAGGACATTATTAATTCTTAAAACCTAATCATAGCAAGGATTTTACTCTTGCCTCTTCCCTCTTGCCTTCTGCTATAAATGTCAAAAGACAGTCTGTCAAACATTTTTTAATTCTGAAGAGAATCTAAAAAAGCGATTATTTACAGTAGATTAGTTAATTAAACTCTCTGTGGAAATTGGATATGCAGCTTCAAAAAGCACCTAACGTTACAGTCATTGTTGGTGAAAATGCGGTTACTATTTCTCAACTTCCTTTAGTATGGCAGGATATTGCTAAAGGCAGAGCAAATGTCAGACTTAGTGATACACAAACATATCTTGAAATGGCGCAGTTATTTCAATATAAACTGCAATTTGGTGATGTTGACTTGTTTAATGAACACCCTCATTTATGTCATTTAAAACCATCATTTGCCGAATTATTTGGACAATTGGCACAAGAAACTCTGGAATTTTATGGTTATGACTTTATGGTTCATAATTATCCTAAGTTGGAAGAAGTTTTGCATAATTTGGAATCAAAGGGTTCTGAATATAGCAACGAAACAAAAGTAGCACGCATTGGTTTAGAACTTTTTGATGAATTTGGATATGATTTACCAGCTAGTTTTTATCATGTACATTTAGCACCAATTTATAGAGATAATGTATTTGAAGAACGTGCTTTAAGGTTTGATAAAAGAGATATACAACACAAACGTTCTTGGGATGCTATCTTACACGCCGGTAAGGTATTTGCTATGCAAATGAAGGTACAAAGTATCGCCTCGAAATATGGTTTTACCTATCAACATGGCTGTGCCTGTAACTCCCATTTATCATCCATTGATGAATCTTCAGGTGCATTTGATTATGAATTAAGTTTGGAAAAACGTCAACGCTGGATTCGTAGTTTTATCTGGACAACTTGGTATGAATATGCAATGTTTCCCATTGTACCGAATACCAGTTATCTTGTCTAATCAAAGTACAAAATATAGCTGTAGCCAGGATGATTAGGACATAATTGATTCTTGCAACCTAATCATAGCAAGGGTTTTACTATTGTCTCTTGCCTTCTGCTATAATTTGTTTGAACAATGGGAGGTGCAAATCTCCCGATTCATAATTTATCTAATGATACAGCACTTTGCACGTCTATCTGGTACAGTTCATATCTTAGTTTCCGGCTTGATGTAATAATTTTGTCCTAAATTTTTGTATCAAACCGTTACGCAAAGTGCTGTATTTAAAAATTTAATTACCTCAAACACCGAATAATATCTAAAAACATCCCTATTCTTCGTAATTTGCCAAATAAATTGTTCAGAACTAGAAATAACTTCTACTGTAATTTGTGCAGATTTACCACCTTGTAGAACCGTAAATCCTACCCTTTCTAAGGCGCGAATTGTCCAAATACTAGCAACACCTTCACCTATTAAATTAACTTCCCCTTTATATGGTGTATGTAGATTAAATTCACCAGAAAAAATATCAAATTCTACACCTTCACTGCGGAAAGTATCAGCAAATATACCATTTAATACCAAATCTTCCGGTGCGCCAACATGAAGAATACCATTATTTCCTAACAGCCAAATTTTATCAGCAAGGCGCAAAGCTAAATCTAAATCATGGGTAGAAAGCAAAATTGCTTGATTTGTATCTCTCACTAATTGACGTAGCAATTGCATAATTTCCACCCGACGTGGTAAATCTAAAAATGCTGTAGGTTCATCCAATAACATTACCATAGGCGACTGAGCTAAAGCACGAGCAATCATAATTTTCTGTCGTTCACCATCACTTAATTCACTCACATTCCGTTGGGCTAAATTTACCGCACCCACAGATTTTATCGCCCAATTAATAATTTCCTCATCTTCAGGTGTTAACTTTCCCCACCAGTCAGTATAAGGATATCTGCCCATACCCACCAAAGCGTAAGCTGATAACATTCCCACATCAATTTTTTCAGTCAATACCAAACTTAAACGTTTTGCTAATTCTTGTGGTGGTAACTTGTAAATATCATTTTCTAAAAGTTTCACTTCCCCAGCAATTGGTGGTTGCATCCCCGCTAAAGTTCTTAACAAAGTAGACTTACCAGCACCATTAGGGCCAAGTAGACAAACTAATTCTCCTGTGTCCAAAGATGTAGAAATACTCACTGCCACATTCCGAATGGTTTTCTGGGAAGTCTTATAACCAATACTTAAATTATGAGTTTTTAGAATGGAGTTACTCATGACGGAAAAGATTTTTTAGAGTTACGTTGTAGAATTACCCAAGTAACAACAGGAGTTCCTATCAAAGCAGTAATAGCATTTAAAGGTAAAACCATTTGATTTATGAGAATTTGGGAAAACAAATCAGCAAGTAAGGCTAAAATTGCTCCCATAATAACGACACTAGGAATTAATATTCGATGGTCTGAAGTATTAAAAAAACTACGACAAAGATGAGGAATTGCGACACCTAAAAATGCTATTGGTCCACAAAAAGCAGTAATCGCTCCCGCTAATATAGAAGCACTGCTAATCACAGAAAATCTGGTTTTTTGTACTGTTAACCCTAAACTGCGTGCATAAGATTCACCTAATAAAAGTGCATTTAAAGATTTTGATTGCAGCACAGCAATTAATAAAGCTACACAAATAACTGGAGTTAAAATAGCTAATTGTTGCCAAGTTACCCCAGTAAAACTACCAAAAGTCCACATTACATAACTTTGAATCCTTTCTTTGGAACTAAATTGCAGCAAAATACTTACCATTGCACTAGTCGCATATCCAAATAATAAACCTAAAATTAACAGCGTCATTGTGTCTTGCACACGACGAGAAACAACTAACATCAACCCTAATACTGATGCTGCACCAAAACTTCCAGCGATGACTAAACTAAAATCACCAATGATTCCCAAATTAGTTAATAATGTTGGTGCAGTCACACTTGCTGTCAACAAAACTAATGCTACCCCTAAACTAGCACCAGAACTAATTCCTAATACAAATGGTCCAGCTAAAGGATTTTTAAATAGAGTTTGCATTTGCAAGCCACTTACCCCTAAAGCTGCACCAGCTAACATTGCAGTTAAGGCTTTAGGTAAACGAAACTTGAAAATAATACTCGTCCATGTTATTTTTTGTGCTTCTTGTCCCAGCAAAATGTTCATAACCTCATGAATAGGAATATTCACAGCCCCAAAAGCTAAATCTAGTAAGAATGCTAAAATTAAACATAGTAGTAAAATTGAGAAAATCAAATATTTCTTATTAATAAATTTCCATAGTAAAAATTTATTAATAACATCATGCTTTTTAGTTAACATTATTTATTCACTTTTTGATAGTAGAATAGGGTATGATTAGGTAATATTTCTGGATGAAATATTTTGATTAAATCAGATAAAACTACGTCTGGATTACTAATACCACTTTGCCAGTAATCATTACCTCCATTGGGACTAAGGCGAGCATTATTATTATAGAGATTTCCTTTTTTAAAGGCCTGAAAATCACCATAGCGATTATCTTCACTAATGACATCTTTGAAAGTTTTCCAAGATTGTCTAAAATTCAACCAATAATCAGCATTAGCAGCCCGTTCAAACACAGCTTCAAAAGATATAGGTAAACTACCAGAAGATTTATCCTCACTCCAGAGATAATTTGCACCTGCGTCAGCGAGATATTTAGCCACATAACTATTACCACCTGGTGTATACCAAGTTCCTTTAAAATTGAAACCTACAAACACAGTCGGACGATTTTTAACAGCTTTAGCAATAGCCGCAATATCTGCATATTTCTTAGCAATTACAGCAAAGATTTTTTCGGACTCTTCTTCCTTATTAAAAAATAAAGCAGTAAACTTTAACCATTCACTTCTTCCCAATGGAGTATCCTCCATATATTCAGAATTTATAGCCACTTTTAAACCAGCTTCCAACAACTTAGGAAAACTATCAGTTTGTTGATTTCCAGTACCGAAAGTGGTAACTAACTCAGGATTAAGTTCTAAAACTTTCTCTACATTCACACTAGAATTATTGCCAACAGATACAACCTTCCCCGCTTTAATTCTGTCAATAAAATCTGTTGTAGTTACTTGTTTAATATCGCTAACACCGATTAACTTATCAACAACGTTTAACTTAGAAAGATGTGGTAAATGAGTTGTAGAAAGAGAAATCACAGAATTTACTGGTGTAATAAATATTTGGGATTTCTCAAACCCTAATGGTATTGGTGTACCGCATTGAACCAAGACATATTTAAAACCTGTTTTAGCATCTTTCCAAGGATTTTTAATCGTTACAACTTTGTAGTTTTTATAATATTCAACTGTAAAACCGGTAGCATGAGTAATTTTCACCTTATCGGGAAAATAATCAACATTAGAATCATACTTTTGGACACAGCCATTATCAACTGAACTAACAACCGGACTATTCTGAGAAGGTTGACAAGAAACAACCAAAACAGCAACTAAAAACAACTGGCATAAAAAAATAATAACCCGAGACTTACCAAGAATCATCTTCCATATTTCTCTTTGCGCCTCTGCGCCTCTGCATGAAAAAATAACCCTACACCAATACAAACTAAGGATATATGTATTCAACAACCTTATTACCCTCAACCAAATGTTCTTGTACAATTCTTTCTGCAACTTCCGGTTTAACACGACTGTACCAAGTTCTATCAGTGGAATGATAAACAACAGGTCCTAACTTACAAACCTGTAAACAACCACTTGTTCTCACTTCCACGTCTAATTCTGCTTTTTCAACGGCAGCCTTTAAAGCATCAAAAGTAGGTTGCCATTTTCGAGAAGGATAACAACGCCCAGAAGTACAAACTGCAATATAGGAACATTTGAGAGGATTTTTACTAAAAGGAATTGGATGTTTACCTAATACATAAATATCTCTAAGTTCCTGATAAAAATCCAACTTTTTAAAATCAGCCTTACCTTCAGGAAGCAAATTTTCATCCTCTACATAAGGATTAGGTAAAAATATCGTCATAGCCTTTTCACCAGCACCATTCCAAAATTGAATACCCCAACTTCTGGGTTCACCTTCGGGATTTATCCGGCGATAAAATGCACCCTTACTAATCAAACGTTGCTGTCTTACTTCGATAGAAGTTTCAGCATTAGGACCACCTAAAGTTTCCTCAATACATAAATGAAAATGCCAATCTCTAGTAATAACAGTTAAATATCCATCATAGAGAACACATTTTTTAGGTGCTTCATGAAACTCCAACTCTAAAACACTACCTTGTTCCAAATGTCCCAAACCAACTTGATGCCAATTTTCTTGAAATAAAGTATAAGCTAAACAAGCCAGAACATCACCTTGACAATCAAAAAACTCATATTCAATTTGCCAATCATTACCCGTTGGTTCAATTGTTTTTTCATTTATTGGTGTTACCCAACAATTAAAATCAGCCATAAGAAATTCTCCTTATATTAATAGGACTTACGCACTTTAAGGAAACCTAGGGGTCTGAGATTGCTTCCTTACGTCGCAATGACAGTATTTGAAGTAGGTTTTGCGTAAGTCCAGATTAAAACGTAGCACTCAAGCCAATTTGAAAACCTCTACCACTGTCAGGAAAACCAGGAAACAACTGATAACGCTGATTAAAGATATTTTCCAAACTACCTGTAACTACCAGTTTATCATTTAAAGGTAAACGCAGTTTAAAATCAAAAGTCGTATAACCAGATAAAAATTCTGTATTTGTATTATTTGTGGGATATCCATTTAAGGAATTCATTAATAAACCCAAATACAAACCTTGAGAATTTTCGTAGGAAACTCCTAAATTTAATTTATCTGCACCAGCAAAGCGCAATTCTTTGTCAATTTCTGCGGGGTTTGAACTTTTCAAAATACGGGGGTCATTTGCTGTGTAATTAACAAAAGTATAAATATTTTTGGCAATTTGCAAATTCAAAGTAGCTTCAATTCCTGTAGTTTCCACCAGTCCGATATTTTGCCAAGTTCCTGTATTACCATTTACTGGTGGGGTGAGTCTCTTAAAAGCGATTGTATCGGATACGCTATTTTTGAAAAAGGTTAATCTTAGTAAACCAATATTACCCAGTTTTTGGTCAATGCCAATATCAAAACTATCACCCCTTTCTGGTTTAAGTTCTGGGTTACCAACATTGGTAGGACTGACATTAAATAAGTTAGCAATAGTAGGAACTCGGAAATTTTTGATGTAATTTGCTCTTAAGGTAGTTGAATCAGAAACAGCAAATTTTGTTCCTACAGATGGGGATGTAACAGAACCATTTACTAAGCTGCTAAAGTCTTGACGTAAACCTAAATTAACAGTCAAATTAGGGATTAATGCTACTTCATATTTGGCAAATAATGCTCCTTGATTAATATCATTATCATAGTTCAATGTTTCTTTATTAGTAGAATAGCTAAAAGAAGTATTACGAACATTGACAGTGCGATAGTCAAAGCCATAAACTAAACTTTGATTTTTAGCAAAATTCCAACTGTGTGTGGTTTGAATTCCGTAGGAAGTTTGGTTGGTTTCAAAGCGACTTGAACCACTAGGATCAAAGCGAGTATTCAAAAAATCACCATAAATTCTTGCTGTTAATAAAGAATCGTCTCCACTTCCTAATTTTGAATTCCAGGTTAAATCAGTTAAAACTTGATCTGTATATTTGCGATTTTTATCTGTAAGTGAATTGAAAAAACCTTGTCCATTGACTGGAAAAGGAATTGGCACTCCTCCCGGTACTCCTTGTTCTTTATTTAAGTATAAAGTCGAGAAACTGAGAGTATTTCGTTTTCCTAAATCTGCTTCTAATTTGATGTTAAAATTGTTGTAA
>JBJTUF010000231.1:0-5426 GCA_046080565.1 Cuspidothrix sp.
TTTTTTTCGAGTGTGTTTTTGTTTTTTCTTTAATTCTTTTTAGAGAAAGCGGCTCAGAAAAGAGGGGGTTGACACAGAAATGTGTTTACGATACTCTAACTAAGCTGAAACAAAGTCGCAGAGCTTGTAAGGGCCGAGTAAATTATTTCCAGCGAGATAAGAAGAGTCCATTGAAAACTAAATAGCTTTTACGTTTAAGAAGTAAAGATGATGAATTATGTAATCATAATTCCCCATGAATATTTCTTTGAGTGATTCAAAATAAAGTTCCAAAGTGTGTGATTGTACACATAGAGAGTACAGAGATTAATATCTCTAAATCGAACAAAGGTTTGAGATGACCCCAAAGGTGCAGGAACTGAGTAAGGTTTGTCTAATATAAAGAACTTGTTTGTCATGGAGAGTTTGATCCTGGCTCAGGACGAACGCTGGCGGAATGCTTAATACATGCAAGTCGAACGATTCAATTAGCTTGCTAATTGTTTAGTGGCGGACGGGTGAGTAATACATTGGTAATCTGCCTTTAGCTGGGGGATAACGGTTGGAAACAGCCGCTAATACCGCATAAGTTGTAGCTTGAGATAGTTGCAATAAAAGATTTATCGGCTAGAGATGAGCCTGTGTTGGATTAGCTAGTTGGTTGGGTAAAGGCTGACCAAGGCGATGATCCATAGTTGGTCTGAGAGGATGACCAGCCACAGTGGGACTGAGACACGGCCCACACTCCTACGGGAGGCAGCAGTAGGGAATATTGCGCAATGGGCGAAAGCCTGACGCAGCAATTCCGCGTGGAGGATGAAGGTTTTCGGATCGTAAACTCCTGTCGCTAGGGACGATAATGACGGTACCTAGAGAGGAAGCACCGGCTAACTACGTGCCAGCAGCCGCGGTAATACGTAGGGTGCGAGCGTTGTCCGGAATTATTGGGCGTAAAGCGTCCGTAGGCGGTTATTCAAGTCTGTTGTTAAAGGTCGGAGCTCAACTCCGGTTCGGTGATAGAAACTGTTTAGCTAGAGTATGGTAGAGGATACTGGAATTCCTGGTGTAGCGGTGAAATGCGTAGATATCAGGAGGAACACCGGTGGCGAAAGCGGGTATCTGGGCCAAAACTGACGCTGATGGACGAAAGCTAGGGTAGCGAAAGAGATTAGATACCTCTGTAGTCCTAGCCGTAAACGATGATTACTAGGTGTTGGGGGAATCGACCCCTTCGGTGCCGAAGCAAACGCGATAAGTAATCCGCCTGGGGAGTACGGCCGCAAGGTTGAAACTCAAAGGAATTGACGGGGACCCGCACAAGCGGTGGAACATGTGGTTTAATTCGATGCAACGCGAAGAACCTTACCTGGGCTTGACATCCTTAGAACCCTGATGAAAGTTGGGGGTGCTATTTTTGTAGAGCTAAGAGACAGGTGGTGCATGGCTGTCGTCAGCTCGTGTCGTGAGATGTTGGGTTAAGTCCCGCAACGAGCGCAACCCCTTTTGTTTGTTGTTACAGGTCGAGAGATGCTGAACCCTCAAGCGATACTGCCCGTGCAAGCGGGAGGAAGGTGGGGATGACGTCAAGTCATCATGCCCCTTATGTCCAGGGCTACACACGTGTTACAATGGGTTAGGACAATAGGCAGCTTGCTAGTGATAGTTGGCGAATCCTTTAAACCTGCCCTCAGTTCGGATCGCACTCTGCAACTCGAGTGCGTGAAGTTGGAATCGCTAGTAAACGCGGATCAGCACGCCGCGTTGAATACGTTCCCGGGTCTTGTACACACCGCCCGTCACACCACGAAAGAAGGTCATGCCCGAAGCGAATGATCTAACCCGTAAGGGAGGAAGTTTTCTAAGGTAGGGCTTTTGATTGGGGTGAAGTCGTAACAAGGTAGCCGTACCGGAAGGTGCGGCTGGATCACCTCCTTTCTAAGGAGACATGATTGCTAGTGAGAAATCACTGAGCAATCGAAGTCTTTTAGGTCGACGTTGAGTGCTTTAGCGAGCACAGCTAATATTCACGAGATGACTCTATGTAGTAGTGAGTATTGGTATCGACGCATACGGTTTGGAAGAGAATTGCTGACGTAGAAGTTATTTAGTTTTCAGTGGATGTTTTATCTATTGAGTTTAGGTTCATTGACAACTGCATACAACAAATGATTAGCTGTAAAGTTAAGATATTTAATAAACTTTCTGTTTTTGAGTATAGATTAATTGAGCAGCGCATCTTAGTAAATTTTTTAGATAAAGCTACAAAGAGCGTACGGTGGATGACTAGGTTTAAGACGCCGATGAAGGACGTGGAAAACAACGAAATGCTGTGGGGAGCTGTACCAAGCCTTGATCCACAGGTGTCCGAATGGGGAAACCCACTTAACGTCATGGTTAAGTATCTCTCAATGAATCTATAGTTGAGTTGAAGGTAAGCTGGTGAACTGAAACATCTTAGTAACCAGAGGAAAAGAAATCAAGTAGAGATTCTGGTAGTAGCGGCGAGCGAACCTAGAAGAGCCTAAACCTTGTGCATGTGATAGGTTGTAGCCGTTGTGCATAGGGGGTTGAGGGTTTTTGGATGGATGACTACAGGCATCCGCATCAGTAAAAAAAACTGTATTATAGGCGAGCACAGCTGGGAAGCTGGATCAAAGAGGGTGATAGTCCCGTAGCCGACATGATAGAGTCTGATGCCAAGACACCCGAGTAATGCGATACACGAGAAATTTCGCATGAATCTGTGGGGCCCATCCCATAAGGCTAAATACGTCTTAAGACCGATAGTGAACAAGTACAGTGATGGAACGTTGAAAAGAACGGTGAGAAGCCGAGTGAAATAGATACTGAAACCGTATGCTTACAAGCAGTCAGAGCCTTATTGATAGGGTGATGGCGTGCCTGTTGAAGAATGAGCCGACGAGTTACGTTTACTGGCGAGGTTAAGTGAAGAGCGGAGCCGCAGTGAAAGCGAGGGTGATTGCCCGATAGTCAGTGGACGTAGACCCGAACCCGGGTGATCTAACCATGAGCAGAATGAAGCGCAGGTGATACTGTGTGGAGGTTCGAACCGTTGAATGTTGAAAAATTCTCGGATGACTTGTGGTTAGTGGTGAAATGCCAATCGAACCCGGAGCTAGCTGGTTCTCCCCGAAATGCATTGAGGTGCAGCGTCGTGCGTATCGTAGCGGGGGTAGAGCACTAATTCGGTGCGGGCGCCATCTAGGTGTACCAAATCGAGATAAACTCCGAATACCGTTACCGTGATACACGGCAGTGAGACAGCGAGTGATAAGATCCGTTGTCAAGAGGGAAACAGCCCAGACCCTCAGTTAAGGTCCCCAAGTAGTCGCTCAGTGAGAAACGAGGTTTTATTTCTTAGACAACCAGGATATTGGCTTGGAAGCAGCCATTATTTAAAGAGTGCGTAATAGCTCACTGGTCAAGAGATAGAGCGCGGAAAATTCACGGGGCTAAGCGATTCACCGAAGCTAGGGCATGTAT
Source organism: Cuspidothrix sp. (assembly GCA_046080565.1). GTDB lineage: Bacteria > Cyanobacteriota > Cyanobacteriia > Cyanobacteriales > Nostocaceae > Cuspidothrix. The sequence goes on from JBJTUF010000231.1 coordinate 3,484, forward strand.
AGTTTACTATACGTGGGTAGGGGAGCGTTGTGTAGTAGGACGAAGGTTGACCGATAAGGACAGCTGGACGAGACACAAGTGAGAATGTTGGCTTGAGTAGCGAAAATGTGGGTGAGAATCCCACACACCGAAATCCTAAGGATTCCAACGGCAGGCTCGTCCGCGTTGGGTTAGTCGGAGCCTAAGTCGAGGCCGAAAGGCGTAGGCGATGGGAAGCAGGTTGATATTCCTGCACTACTTGTGAAGAGTTTGAGTTAGGTCATGACGCAGACCGATAGAGCCGCCTATGATTGGTAGAGTAGGCATAAGCGTGTAGCTAGAGTGTGTAGGCAAATCCGCATGCTTGTTGATGTGAGGCGTGATGTGTAGTTCTTTCGAGAATGAAGTGCTTGAGTCGCCGCTGCCTGGAAAAGTGGCATAATAATTTTTGCAGGTATCCGTACTGTAAACCGCCACAGGTGGGATGGTAGAGAATACTAAGGTGCGCGAGATAACCCTCCTTAAGGAACTCGGCAAAATAGCCTCGTAACTTCGGGAGAAGAGGTGCCCTGTTATTGTGAAGCCTTTTACAGGTGGAGCGAGAGAGGGTTGCAGTGAAAGGTCCCAGGCAACTGTTTACCAAAAACACAGGTCTCTGCGAAGTCGCAAGACGACGTATAGGGGCTGACGCCTGCCCGGTGTCGGAAGGTTACGGGGAGTGGTTAGCTGTTAAAGGCGAAGCTATGAACCTAAGCCCCGATGAACGGCGGCCGTAACTATAACGGTCCTAAGGTAGCGAAATTCCTTGTCAGGTAAGTTCTGACCCGCACGAATGGCGTAATGATCTGGGAGCTGTCTCAAGGAGGGACTCGGCGAAATAGGAATGGCTGTGAAGATACGGCCTAGGTATGCCAGGACAGAAAGACCCTATTGAGCTTTACTCTAACTTGTCATTGAGACTTGATACATGATGCGCAGCATAGGTGGGAGTCGGTGATTACATGGTTTTGGCTGTGTATGAGACGTCGTTGAGATACCACTCTTTGTGTGTTGATTTTCTAACTGGGAACCATGAAGCTGGTTACAGGACAGTGGCAGGCGGGGAGTTTGACTGGGGCGGTCGCCTCCTAAAGTGTAACGGAGGCGTCCAAAGGTTCCCTCAGACCGAATGGAAAACGGTCGTAGAGTGCAAAGGCATAAGGGAGCTTGACTGCGAGACCAACAAGTCGAGCAGGTACGAAAGTAGGGCTTAGTGATCCTGCGGTGGTGAATGGAAACGCCGTGGCTCATCGGATAAAAGTTACCATAGGGATAACAGGCTGATCTCCCCCAAGAGTCCACATCGACGGGGAGGTTTGGCACCTCGATGTCGGCTCGTCGCATCCTGGAGCGGTAGTACGTTCCAAGGGTTGGGCTGTTCGCCCATTAAAGCGGTACGTGAGCTGGGTTCAGAACGTCGTGAGACAGTTCGGTCCATATCCGGCATATCCGCAAGAGATTTGAGTGGTGCCGTCCTTAGTACGAGAGGACCGGGACGGGTGAACCAATGGTGTATCGGTTATACTGCCAAGTGTAAATGCCGAGTAGCTACGTTTGCAGTGGATAAGTGCTGAAAGCATCTAAGTACGAAGCCCACCACGAGATGAGATCTCTCATGGAGATAATCCAGTAAGTCCCCTTGAAGAGAACGAGGTAGATAGGTCACAGATGGAAGTTCGGTAACGGATGTAGTCGAGTGATACTAATCGGGCGAGGGCTTTTTCTAGAAGAGAAGTAAGATGAATCATTTGTATGTATGCAGTTGTGAGTGAATTTAGATTCGCTGAAGAGTGTCCTTGGTGAGTTAGTTCCTGGAGTCCACCCGTTCCCATTCCGAACACGGCCGTAAAGACAGAGAACAGCGACAATACTTAGACCGTGAGGTTTTGGGAAGATAGCGTTTGCCAAGGTTAATATTAAAAGAC
>JBJTUF010000232.1:0-2578 GCA_046080565.1 Cuspidothrix sp.
GCCAAGCATTATCACCACTGCCACCAAAAAAGTCTGTATATCTGCGGTAATAGTTCACTCCCTCAGCAAATTCTGTCACGGGAAAATCCCAACTTAACACAAAAGGAACTTCTAAAGTTTCCCCCGGTTGCAAGGTAAAACGGACAGCAACAGCAGCGCATAAACGAGTATTTTCATCGGCGGGAGTTTCATCTAAATAATTAGATAAAGAACCATCTTGAGAGAAACTTTGCCAAATTTCTGCCCCATTACCAACAGTATTAAAACGACAATGATAAAATAATTCAACTTGAGGATTTTTTGCAGTAGCAATACACCAAGTTCCGTAACCTTCTTGGGGAGTTTCACTATTATTAACTTGACCTAAAACACACCCTAAATATTTATCATCTTCTCCTAACCAATTATAGTTATCTTTGCTTGCTCCCCAACGTGGTTGATATTCATAAACAGGACTACCATCATCTCTAATTTTTACTTCAGGAGATTTTGCCGCATTAGTAAACCAACCTGTCATATTTTCCCAAGTTAGCATAATACTAATCGTAATCGGTGCATTACTTGGGTTATGTGCTTTCCACAAGAATACTGCTACAGGATAACTGGTTTCTTGATAATTATTAGCCCAAATTGGAGAAAATTGTTCACAGGTTAATTGCTGTTGAAAAACGTTTTCATACACAAACCAACTGCGGGGATAAAGTGCATGATATGTTCCCGTTTCTTGAGTGGTGGATGATGTAGGATAAAATTGCCAACTTTGCAATGTATTATCTTCTGCTGGTTGGGTAGATAAAGCGTAAGCTTGACCAGATGTAAAGACACTAAATTGACAAGCAGGGACATTTTTAAAGATATGTTCACCTCCGTCAATGTGCCACAGATTAAAATCTCCCCTGGAAGAACGGCCAATACAACCTGCACCAAAACCACCTAATGGCATTCCGTGAAATGGTCCATCATCCAGGTTACTAGGATAGCGAACAGTGTAGGGTTTTTCCCATCCTAAACCAATGGGACGTTGCCAGGTGTAGGGGGGTATTTGGGGGTGAGTTTTCATAGTTGGAATTTTACAGATTGACGCTAATGAAGAGTAGCGTGATGTGTGATTTTTCTCAAGCGATAATAAAAAATATTTTTTTGTCAAAATCAGACAATGAAAATTTCAGCATCCCACCAATAACCTCAACCAACAGTGGCACTAAAATCAACATTGTGAGCTAAAATGTTAAATATAAACTTTCACTACAATATAAGGTTATGGCGATCGCTATTGCCCTGACTCCAGAATTAGAAGCAAGACTACAAGAAAAAGCAACCCAACAAGGAAAAGATATTAGTTTAGTTGTGGCTGAATTATTAAAAATATCCTAGATTGGGAATTAGAAGACTCACAAGCAGCTATTCAAGGTATTCAACAAGGATTAGAAGATTTTGAAGAAGGAAGATTTCGGTCTTTTGATGATTTTGCAAAAGAACAACCTCACTGAACCATACAACATACATTTAAAACTATCGCTCCTATAATCAAAAATTAGATTACAATAGTTAGTATATACCTAGCAAAACTTGACTAAAACTCACTATGAATATCAGTCTTACACCAAAACAAGAGTATTTTATTCAAACAAAACTGGAAACAGGAAAATATCAATCTGTAGAACAATTAATGGAAATTGCTTTGCAGTTATTAGATGAGTATGATCGTAATGAAACAGAATGGGTTAAGGAGGTGCGAGAAAAAATTGATGCAGCAATTTCTATTTCAGAACATACACCACCTATTGATGGAGAAACATTTGTTAATCAAATTTTAGAACGATTTCAGCAATAAAGACAGGTGTAAACATGAAAAATTATGTTATTAATATTCTCGCTAGTTATGACCTGAATGAAATTGCTGAATACTTTGCACAAAACAATATAGAAGCAGGTGAGAAATTTTTTCGAGAGTTTAACCGCAAATGTAAACAATTAGTTTCTTTTCCTAATAGTGGTAAGAACTACTCAGAAATAAACCCTGATTTGCGCGGATTACCCCTTGAATGATATATAATTTTTTATAGAGTGTTGGATGATGGAATTAAAATTTTACGAGTAGTTAGTGGTCGTCGTTATCTTCCATCTCTGTTTGATGATTCTCCATAAAAGTAACAATGAAAATTTCAACATCCCACCAATAACCTACAAATTACCAACGAACCATACAAACTGTAGGTTGGGTAGAACGCAGTGAAACCCAACAAACTAATCATCATCTCTATTATTGTAAAAGTGTTGAGTTTTCTCAACTTTCTTGCGGATCTTCATCTGGTGGATGCCAACCACCTTTTACCCAAAAACGACGCGCTTTGATAATAGAACCTTCATTATGCCTATCATCATTGAGGTCTAAGCGATTACAAGTAGCCCTTCCTGTAGGAGTAATACCAATAATCAGTAAACCAAAAAGTTTTTCTCTGAAGAGCGATCGCTAATCGTCGCCTACGTATATATTGTTAGATAAAGTACATTAAACATAAATAATGCTTATAGTGCTATCAGGGTTGTCCAAATATGAAATAATGAAAGAAGTGTG
>JBJTUF010000233.1:0-2842 GCA_046080565.1 Cuspidothrix sp.
CTCACACAGGGTTATTTCATTCTAGATTTAAGCAACGAATTTAGGTGTTTTCAGCCATTGTGAGATGGAATTCCTGAAGCCTAAAATGACGCATTGTCGTAAATACATAAAATGTCAGATTTTAGAATGAAACAGCCCTGGTTACTCACAATATACATTATGACATTAACTCTCAACCTACCACCAGAATTAGAACAGTATTTAATACAGGAAGCACAACAACAAGGACTTTCTGTGGAAACCCATGCATTGGAAATTATCCAACAATCTATTCTTCAAAAAGAAAAACAATTCAAAATATTTAATGTGCTTCAGTCTTGGATAGATGAAAGTGATGAAAAGGAACAGCAGGAAACAGGGGAATATTTAATTAATGCTTTAGATGGAAATCGTTTATCTAATCGTCAATTATTTCCGCAAGAATTAAAAGGTGTCAGTTGGTGAATAAAGTTATTTGATTAACCCGCAAATTTTAGTCGGGGATTTTATCGTTTTACCTGAGTTCTGACCAATTCAATACTAATTTTGCCGGTAAAATCAGGAATGGGTGCAGCAGGTTTACTGAGAATAACTTGTACTTGATTAATAGTGGCACTATCTTCTAAAATACTATCAGCGATCGCTCCAGCTAATCTTTCCACCAATGCAAACTTTGAAGTTTTGACTAAATTTTGAATTAAGGCGATGGTGCGGCGATAATCTATCGTATCTTCAATATTATCTGTTTGCGAAGCCTGGAAAAGATCCACCCATAGTTTAACATCTACCTCAAACCATTGTCCTAATACCTGTTCTTCTGGTAAAAATCCAGTAAAACCATAGCAACGAATTCCTGTTAAATGAATACAGTCCATAAAAAATAATAGGTGACAGGTGACGGGTGACAGGTGATAATTTTACCTAACTATATATTATCCAATGAATGCAAGTTACTTTTAATAATCTTAATCAACTTTGGTCTTATGTATTAACCGAAACCCTAAAACGCTTGGGGTTAAATTACGCTGTTATCTGTCCTGGTTCTCGTTCCACACCTTTAACAGTGGCTTTTGTGCAACAAATACCACATATTGAAGCTATTCCGATTTTAGATGAACGTTCAGCAGCTTTTTTTGCGTTGGGAAGAGCCAAAGCGACAGATAAACCTGTAGTATTAGTCTGTACTTCGGGAACAGCAGGAGCAAATTTTTATCCTGCGGTTATTGAAGCTAAGGAAAGTCGCGTCCCTTTATTAATATTAACTACCGACAGACCAGCAGAATTACGAGATTGTCATTCTGGACAAACCATAGATCAAGTAAAATTATACGGTAATTATCCCAATTGGCAAACGGAATTAGCTACACCTTCCCTAGATATGGGAATGTTAAGTTATGTCAGACAAACGGTAGTTCACGCTTGGGAACGGGGTCAATTTTCCAATGCAGGCGCAGTACATTTAAATATACCGTTTCGTGATCCTCTCGCGCCAATTCCCGATGGTACAGATTTCACCTTAGATACAGAAGATTTCTTTTCTAGTTTGGTTTCCACTCCATTACCAATTAGCAATTACCAATTACCCATTACCAATGATCAAAAAGGGATTATTATTGCTGGTGTAGCTCAAGTTCAAGATGCTGAAAAATATTGTAGAGCGATCGCCCATCTGAGTCAAACTTTGCAATGGCCTGTGTTAGCTGAAGGACTTTCCCCAGTCAGAAATTACGCAGACTTAAATCCTAATATCATTTCTACCTATGATATTCTTCTCAGAAATCAGCAACTTGCCCAAGAATTAACCCCAGAAATAGTAATTCAAATTGGCGAAATGCCAACCAGTAAAGAATTACGTAATTGGTTAATTACTAATAATTCTCAGCGTTTTGTTATTGATGATTGTGATCAAAATTTAGATCCTTTACATGGAAAAACCACCCATCTAAGGATGTCAGTGACAAAAATTAGCAATTTGCAAGTTGAGAAATTTGAAGAAAGTGAATATTTACAAAAATGGTGTGCAGTTGAAAAGCAAGTGAGAAAAAATATTGATAATTATTTTAATCAAATAGAGGAATTAATCGAAAGTAAAACAGCTTGGTTAATTTCCCAAGCATTGCCACCAGAAACACCTTTATTTATTGCTAATAGTATGCCAGTACGCGATGTGGAATTTTTCTGGAAACCCAATAATTTAAAAATTAACCCCTATTTTAATCGCGGTGCAAATGGTATTGATGGCACACTTTCCACAGCTTTAGGAATAGCACATCATCAACAAAGTAGTGTAATGTTAACAGGAGATTTAGCCCTATTACATGACACCAATGGGTTTTTAATCAGAAACAAATTTATTGGACATTTGACAATTATCTTAATTAATAACAATGGTGGAGGGATTTTTGAAATGTTACCCATTGCTAAATTTAATCCCCCCTTTGAAGAATTTTTTGCCACACCTCAAGATATTGATTTTTCTCAGTTATGTGCTACTTATAATGTAGAACATGAATTGATTAATTCTTGGGACGAATTAAAAGATAAGTTAAAGCATTTACCCAAAACGGGAATCAGGGTTTTGGAAATCAGAACCGATAGGAAAAAAGATGTTATGTGGAGAAAGGAGAATTTAGTGAAATTCGGTAATTTGTAATTGGCAGTGCATTTACCAATTTTCTATGAAGATGCACATAATCTAACCCCCCTGTAGTCCCCCCTTAGCAAGCTACGGTGTACACACAAGTGGGTGTAAAGTAGAAAGGGAAGTCCCTGAGGAGATAAAACAGGTGGAAAATCCAATTTTGATTCATGCACAAGAGCATAAAGGAAAAACATTCGGCGACCCAAGGCTGGTAAAAAGGGG
>JBJTUF010000234.1:0-29670 GCA_046080565.1 Cuspidothrix sp.
TACTGAAAGGATGTGTGCGTGGAAGAATGCCCAAGTGGTGGCAATTCCTCCTAATAGGTAGTGAGCCACACCTACAGCCCGACCTTGAGTGATGCTCAGTGCGCGAGGCTGAATTGTTGGGGCTACTTTCAGTTTATTGTGGGCCCATACAATGGACTCAATTAGTTCTTGCCAGTAGCCACGACCACTGAACAGGAACATTAAGCTGAACGCCCAAACAAAGTGAGCGCCTAAGAACATTAATCCGTAAGCAGACAATTCGCTGCCGTAGGAGTTAATTACTTGTGTAGCTTGCGCCCACAAGAAGTCACGTAACCAACCGTTGATGGTAATAGCACTTTCTGCAAAGTTGCCACCAGTAATGTGATTTACTGTTCCATCTTCTACAGTTCCCCAAACATCAGATTGCATTTTCCAGCTAAAGTGGACAATCACAATTGATAGGGAGTTATACATCCAGAATAGTCCGAGGAATACGTGATCCCAACCAGACACTTGGCAAGTACCACCACGACCTGGACCATCGCAAGGGAATCTGAAGCCTAGGTTAGCTTTATCTGGAATCAGACGAGAGCTACGGGCGTACAATACACCTTTGAGCAGGATGAGAACAGTAACGTGAATTGTGAAAGCGTGGATGTGGTGAACCATGAAGTCCGCAGTACCCAAGGCAATGGGCATCATGGCGACCTTACCGCCTACAGCAACGATACCGCCACCAAAAGCATGACTAACGATTTCTAAAGCGTTAGGTGCTGTATTGCCAGGAGCTACAGAGTGCAAGCTTTGTACCAATTGAGCAAATACTGGTTGCAGTTTAATTGCTGCGTCGGAGAACATATCTTGGGGACGACCCAAGGCACGCATGGTGTCATTGTGGATGTATAAACCAAAGCTGTGGAAGCCAAGGAAGATACAAACCCAGTTCAGGTGAGAGATGATAGCGTCACGGTGACGAATCACGCGATCTAATACGTTGTTTTGGTTAACAACGGGATCATAATCACGCACCATGAAGATTGCTGCGTGAGCAGCACCACCGACAATCAAGAAACCACCGATCCAAATATGGTGAGTGAAGATACACAACTGTGTAGCGTAGTCAGTTGCCAAGTAAGGATAGGGAGGCATCGCGTACATATGATGCGCGATGATGATTGTCAATGATCCCAAGAAAGCTAGGTTAGTAGCTAGTTGAGCGTGCCAAGAGGTGGTCATGTTTTCATAAAGACCTTTATGACCTTCGCCAGTGAAAGGACCTTTATGGGCTTCGAGAATATCTTTAATGCTGTGACCGATACCCCAATTGGTACGGTACATATGACCAGCAACGATGAACAGTACAGCGATCGCTAGGTGGTGATGGGAAATATCAGTCATCCACAAGCCGCCTGTAACTGGGTTTAAACCACCCTTAAAGGTGAGGATGTCAGAGTAAACTCCCCAATTTAAGGTGAAGAAAGGTGTTAAACCTCTGGCAAAGCTGGGATACAGATGAGCCAACAAGTCCTTATTCAAGATGAATTCGTGAGGCAAGGGAATGTCCTTAATCGCTACACCAGCATCTAACAATTTGTTAACTGGCGCAGACACATGGATTAAGTGACCGGCCCATCCTAAGGAACCACAGCCTAGCAATACTGATAAGTGGTGATTCAGCATTGACTCCACATTCTGGAACCATTCCAGTTTAGGAGCGCGTTTGTGGTAGTGGAACCAGCCAGCAAATAAGAACAAACCTGCTAATACCAAGCCGCCAATTGCAGTTACATATAGCTGGAAGGAGCTAGTGATACCCCAGCCACGCCATACTTGAAATAAGCCAGAGGTGATTTGAATACCGCGGAAACCGCCGCCCATATCACCATTTAAAATGTCTTGCCCAACAATAGACCAAACTGTTTGGGCGCTGGGCTTAACTCCTAATGGATCAGCCAGCCAAGCTTCGTAGTTAGAGAACTTAGCGCCGTGGAACAACATCCCGCTCAACCAGATTGCTACTACAGCCAAGTGGCCGAAGTGAGCAGAGAATATCTTGCGGGAAATGTCTTCTAGATCGCTTGTATGTGTATCAAAATCATGGGCGAGGGCATGGAGGTTCCAAATCCAAGTGGTGGTTTTGGGACCTCTGGATAATGATCTGTCGAAATGTCCTGGCTTGGCCCATTTTTCTAATGAGGTAGGAACCGGGTCATTATCAACAATCACTCTTGCTTTTTTTTCCTCTCGCTCTGGAGGACTAATCGTCATTCGACCTCCTCTCTATGAAGGAATTGGGAGTCATGAATACCACCTAGAGTTACATAAACCGCAGTTTTCAGATTTATTCAGATAACAGCGTTGAACTTGCCGTGTGGAAAATAAAATTTGTTTCTGTTGAATTATAGAGCCTGAACTTGCATATTGTTAGACACATTTTAACAATAATTTAAAATAGCCCGATTTCTTGTCTGATATTGCTTGCAAGTTCTTACACATTGTCCAAAAGTCAAGCGATTCTTGATTTAATTTACAAAGAATAACAATTCGTAAAACTTATAGTTAATACTTAAATTAGCTCAAAGTATCTTAAAATCGTTGTTTTTTGCTCATTTTATCTCGCAAATCGCCAATTATTCACCTCAAGTCAAGTTAAAAAAACTACTTAATTTTTATTGTAATTGCAGAAAAATCAGTATATCTATAGCTTGGGGATTACTTTGGGGATAGATTTAAGCTTTGAGTTCCTAGTTCTGAAGTGGTAATTTCAGCGAAAATGATTTCGTAAATTGTTAAAAACTATTACAAAATGGAAACATGAATACTAAGGGTAAAAAATTTCTTGAACGGCTTTTTCCTCGCAAATTCCCCATCATTAAATGGCTATATGCGTTAACTTTAGTTGTTTTATTAAGTAGTTGCGCCCAAGCGGCAACAAGCAAAGAAATTAATCCGTTTATCAAACCTATTCCGGCTTCAGAAATCTCTGGTGCTTTTTCCGAAACCGCACCCCCAGAAGTTATTCAAGCATTGCGTCCTAGTCTGGAAGGATATCAACCCCAAGTCACCATTCTCAGTCCCCAACCAGATGAAATTCTGTCAGATAATACCGTTACAGTTAGCTTGCAAGTTCAGGACTTAACCATATTTAAAGATCCGCAATGGCAGTTAGGACCCCATTTACACTTAATTTTGGATAATCAACCTTATCAGGCTGTCTATGATCTAAATCAGCCTTTGGTATTCTCAGACTTAACCCCTGGTACACATACTATCCGGGTTTTCGCTTCTCGTCCCTGGCATGAAAGTTTCAAAAATGAAGGTGCTTATGCCCAAACTACATTTCATGTATTGACGAAAACTGAAGAGAATAACCCTGATCCTAAATTACCTTTACTTACCTATAGTCGTCCTAATGGTGCTTATGGTGCAGAACCAATTATGTTGGACTTTTATCTAACTAACGCACCATTACATAGTGTGGCTGACACTAACCCAGAAGATACCATGAGCAATTGGCGTATTCGTAGCACAGTTAATGGTGAAAGCTTTATTCTGGATCGTTGGCAACCTATTTATCTCAAAGGGTTTAAACCTGGTAAAACCTTGATAAAGTTGGAATTTCTGGATAACCAAGGACAACCTATCAAAAATGCCTTTAATACAACTATCAGATTAATTAATTATCAGCCTAATGGTCAAGATACTTTGTCAAAAATTGTCAGAGGAGAATTGACGGCGGATCAAGTACGGGGTATTGTAGACCAAAATTACACATCTAAAATTCCCGTTACAGAACTCACCCCCAAAGCTGAAGTAACACCTGCACCAAAAACAGAAACAAAACCTGTTCCTGAAACTTCACTCACTCCTCAAGTTGAAGTTACACCTGCACCAAAAACAGAAACACAACCCGTTCCTGAAACTTCCCCAACTCCTCAAGCTGAAGTAACACCTGCACCAAAAACAGAAACAAAACCCGTTCCTGAAACTTCCCCAACTCCCAAAGTTGAAGTTACAGAAACAAAGGAATCAAATACAACTTTACCTAACCAATCTCAAATTCAACAGTAATGTAACACTGATCCTAAAAATAACAACATCCTATGGGTTTAGCAATGCTAAACCCCTACGATAAATATGGGTTTATGAATGGGAATATCTGATAGAAGTAAAGTCTATATGCATCCTAATATACCATTATAGAGCTTACATAAAATATCTCTCAAACCCTCATTTCTCTGTGTTCTCTGTGCCTCTGTGGTTCGTTTATTTCATAAATCGTGCGTAATTCCTGCATTATTAATGACTGTGGGTTAGGCATCTTGCCTGACCTAAAACCCCGACAGGCTAGAAGCCCGTCCCACAATACTAGATACTTAATAGCTACAAATAAATATTGTCATTACTGGCAGACAAAGTTTCCATCAATGCCAAACCAGCTACGGGATTACCTATACTGTCTAAAGCAGGGCTGTAACTGGCCACTGCTCCTTGATTTGGTATTATGGCCAGTAATGCCCCACTAATACCAGATTTCATCGGGAAACCGATTTTCAGGGCATACTCGGCGGAAGCTTCGTATAAACCGCAAGTTAACATGACTGTATTTACCATTTGCCGATGTTGATTGTTAATTACATCGCTTGGACAGGCTAATACTTTTCCTAACTTGGCTAAATCTTCTACTCTGCCAGATATGCAGCATATTTGTTCATAAATGTCAAGAGCAAATTCAATATTCTTTACATTTCCGGCTTCGTGGAGACATTCAGTAATATCTATATTTATTTGCGAACGACTAGCACGAACTGAAGTTAAAATATTCGTATCTATATATAATTGAGTATTAGCTAATTTATTTAACCATTCATAAAATAATTTTGTAGATTCATCGGGATTTTTTCCTGGTAGTTTATCAGCGAGGGTAATCGCACCACTATTAATCAGGGGATTGCGGGGATGTTTATTGTCTGCTATTAATTGCGCTAAGGAGTTAAAAGGCAAGTCCGATGACTCAACGCTTACCCATTGTAAAACTTGTTGTGATCCGAATATTTCTAGTAGATATAGAAATGAGAAGGGTTTGATCACGCTCATAAACGGAAATACACAAGCGGTATCACCTAAACTATAATTTTCCCCTGATTTCAAACTGATATGCAAGGCAAACCAAAGAGGATTAGCATTAGCTAAGATAGGAATACGATCTAGAACTTTGCCCTTTGGGATTTGGGTTTTTGCTTGTGTTACCCAGAGTGATAAATTATTATTGATAGTTGTGGGGTTCATATTGGGAATATTGATCATAGAAATTGAGATAAATTGACTATTTAAAATTCAGCATCAGGGAAAAAAGTTGATATTTTAACATGATTATTTATTGCCTAACAACATCCGATCCTCTATTGCTTCCCAGGTTGTAGGAGACACCCGCACCGCCGCATCTTTACATTGGATAATTAAATAGTTAGCATATAAATAATTATCTAAAGCCTCGATTTCTTGTTTTGATAAATCCATCATTTCTGGAGTGAGATTAAAGCCTTTGAGTAGAGTTCTTATCAATTTTTTTGCGAAATCTTGATGTAATTTTTCCGGTTGATTACTATTAGGAATAGTAGCTTTTATTGTAGTTAATTCAGTAATTAACGCAGATAAATTAAGGTTCTGATTATATATTTTTAATTTTCCTACTTCCTCAATGTATTTAATGGATTCAGTAATGGCGTTGGCGTTGGCGATGGCGATGGCGTTGGCGTTGGCGTTGGCGATGGCGTTGGCGTTGGCGTTGGCGATGGCGTAGGCGATCGCAACCGCACGTTTCCCAACAGGTTTATAATTACCCTCAGATCCTACTGTAACTTTTTCTGCCCAATTCAATAAAGCTTGTAGTTTGGGAGTCTTAAATAAAGTAAATAAATTTTTCCATGTTAGATCCTCAAATAAAATTTTCCATTTTGGACTAGAGATATATTTTTGTGCTTCCTTTTCCATCAATAATAACAAGTTATCAGCACCACCTTGCATAATCCCAGCTACTAATAAAAATACCTCTTTCCAACGTTTATCTGTCAGGTGTTCAGTCACTAATTTTTCCACTAGCTGATGATCATAAATATACTGTGCAGTTAAATATTCCTGTAGAGTCAAATGAGAAAAAGAAAATACATCTTCGGCACGTTCTACTAAAATTCCTTGTTGAATAGCAATGGCATTTAAAACCGCTTCACCATCTAAATGCTGTGGGGCATTCAAATTACTTGCTAAAAAGGTTTTAATTTGTTCCACAATTTCTGCTTCGGAGAAAAACAGATGATTAGACTTAAAACCTGTATAGGCAATTTCTGCCAGTAACAATTCTTCTAACTCTGTGTGCAGTCCTTGATAAATTTCATCTCGCAAAATTCGCTTTTCAGCAGCCCATTCTTCTAATAATATCCTTAACGCCTTTTTATATAACACACTGCGATTATTAGGAAAGTTTTGGGAACGGTCATAGACTAAACACAGAAAAGTTAGTAATAAAGGTGTGTGTGCTAACTCTTTTGCACCTTCATTTTCTGGCTTTTGTAATAATTCCCAACATTTAGCCCCCGTTTGTGCTTGTGTATCATTTTCCCCATGAAACCAGTTAGTAATAAATTGTTGAATTTGCTCATCATCAAAATCAGCCATCGCTACATCGCTAAACCGCCGAAAATTATGGCGATAAGCTGCGGTGCGACAGGACGCTATAAACCGATTTTGATCATGTTTATCAACAAAGTTTTGAATTTGGTTGATAACTTGAGTTAAATTTTGAGTGGGAACTTCATCCAACCCATCTAATAAAATTAATAATTTACCTTGTTCTAAAGCCTTAGCTGTAAATTTTTCTGGATATGGAAAACCACAAATATCAAACTCTTGAATAATATATTTTTCAATATGAATTTCACTAGATTCAAACCTTTTTAATTCAATAAACACCGGAATACAATCATGTGTAAATTCTTTTTTTGCATTGTTGAGTGCTTCGAGTCCCATTTTGCGTATAAAGGTAGATTTACCTGCACCTGGTCTACCCAAAACCATCAAATATTGCTTTTCATTAGCAACTTTAATTCCTGGTTGTTTTTCACAATTTTCAGATTTTAACTTCCGTCTTTTTGCCTCACGATATAGTTCTTCTAATTCTTCAATAGATGCAAAACTACGAATAGCATCATCATTTAGAAACTGTACTGCTGTGTACACAGATTCTAGCTTGACAGGTTCACGCATTCCCAAAACTTTGAGAATACCGTGTCGTTCTCTATATCTCTTTTCATATTGTCCGCAAGCTTCTGGAATGGCATTTTGTGCTTCTTGAGTTAAATTTTCACCCCATCTGGTGATTATATCCCAAACAGTTTTGACAATGGGAGCAGCTACAGCCGTAACCAATGGAGGTGGCAGATGTTCAAATCCTGTCATAATGCTGAAATACGTGAATATATCTAAAAATATCACTTAATTTGTACAACGATTCGCACAAAAAAGAGGATCAATAGCTTGACATTCGATTTTAAATCTGTTATCATGAATTTGATAAGGAAGAACTATCATAAAATAATTTCTCTAGTTGGGCTGACTCAAGGAAACCCAACATCTTATTTTTACCGTTACAAAAAATGTAACCAACACCCAGATAAATTTAAGTAGGGTGAAACTATAAATATCCAAATTGCATCAAGTAATTCACCTTGGATGTGAAAATGTTTTGGTAGCTGTTGATTATTAACAGTTAACCAAGAGTTGATGGGTTTTTAGAGGAGTGTCCAGGAAAATGTCTATCGCTGTTGTATCTAATTCTCGTTTTCCAAGTCAGAAGATTGGCAAACTTCTATCTTTGAGTATATTTATGTGCGCGATTTTTATTTTACCAGCATCAGCGCAAGAAAAAGAAAAATTATGGCGGACTTTAACTGTAACTGGGCGTGGAGTAGAGGCTATTTCCACAACTTTATCCCAAGTTAGTTTAGGTGTGGAAGTGCAAGGCAAAACACCTCAAGAGGTGCAAAAAGAAGCCGCCCGTAAATCATCGGCGGTGATCACTTTACTAAAAAAACGTAATGTCCAAAAATTAACCACTACAGGAATTACTCTCAACCCCATATATAGCTACAATAATAACGTCCAACGCATTACAGGTTATATAGCTAATAATACAGTTAGCTTCCGCATTCCTACAGATGGAACTGGTACATTATTAGATGATGCTGTCAAAGCTGGGGCGACTCAAATTAATGGTGTGAGTTTTATTGCCAGTGATGAAGCGATCGCCAACGCCCAAAAACAAGCCCTAAAAAAAGCTACCCAAGATGCCCAAGAACAAGCACAAGCAGTTCTTAGCAGTTTAGGTTTAGAACAAAAAGATATCATCAGTGTGCAAATTAATGGTGCAACCCCACCCCCACAACCCATACTTTACCGCGCCGAACTTGCTAAAACGGCGGTAGCACAATATTCCACTCCCATAGTTGCTGGTGAACAGGAAGCACAAGCATCAGTAACATTGCAAGTTAGTTATTAGTCAGTGGTCAGTGGTTAGTGGTCAGTAGCAAAGAAAAAAACAACTGACAACTGACAACTGACCAATTAAAAATTATCTGGTGACATATCAGACATCCCGCCATCACCATCCCGTTTAGAACCGAGTAAGTCTAACTGATCTACTAAAATCACAGGTTTTGAACGGCCAACTCCAGACTGGCGATCGCTCCAGGTATCAAATTTCAAAGAACCTTTTACCCCAATTAAACTACCTTTACGGACATAGTTACCTGCAACTTCTGCTGTTTTTCCCCATAGTTCCAGATTAAACCAGTCTGGCTTGTCATTATTACGGGATTTTCTATTAACAGCAAGTGTTAATTGACATAGCACCTTACCCGACTCAAAAAACTTCATCTCAGGGTCGCCACCCACACGACCCACCAAAGTTACCACATTAATAGTCATGGATATCCTACTAGTATTTTTGTATTGTATTATCCAAGTTCTATGATAACTAATTGTGAAAGTAATGAAAATATGTTATGATCGTAACAGTTAACTTTGCAAAAAACTAAAAATTAAAAAAAATCATACGGTTATACTGAGTGATCTTAAGAAGATACACATAAGACTCCTCGAACTAAAGTCAAGATTGACAAAAGGTAAAGAAAAAATGGTTTACTTTACTGGAGTCGAGCAAACAAAGATCATGGACAGGTCATTTCATTATTAAATCTTATCTTTATATTCACGAGTCGCGTACATAGGGGGCATAGAAAAGAGTGGGTTTTTTCAGAAATTTTCGTCCATCATGGGACATGGGTATAGACCTCGGTACAGCCAATACCCTAGTTTATGTATCTGGGAAAGGAATTGTACTTCAAGAGCCTTCAGTAGTAGCCATAGATCAAAATGAAAAAGTAGCCCTAGCAGTAGGAGAAGATGCGAAAAAAATGCTGGGACGTACACCCGGCAATGTCATCGCTCTGCGTCCTCTGCGTGATGGAGTGATAGCCGACTTTGATACAGCAGAATTAATGCTCAAGAGCTTTATTCAGCGAGTTAATGAAGGTAGATCCTTGATGTTACCTCGTATAGTTATCGGCATACCTAGCGGTGTCACAGGGGTAGAAAGACGGGCTGTAATGGATGCCGCCATCCAAGCCGGAGCAAGAGAAGTATATTTGATTGATGAACCAGTAGCGGCAGCTATTGGTGCAGGATTGCCTGTTGCTGAACCTACAGGTAACATGATTATTGATATTGGTGGTGGAACAACCGAAGTAGCAGTATTAAGTCTACAAGGTACAGTAATTAGCGAATCAGTGCGTATTGCTGGCGATGAACTCACCGAAGCCATTATTCAGTACATGAAAAAAACTCATAATCTGGTAATTGGTGAACGCACTGCCGAGGACATTAAAATTAAAATTGGTTCTGCCTACCCTACCCCAGATGATAACGAGAATTCCATGGAAGTGCGAGGCTTACATTTACTATCTGGTTTACCCAGAACTGTCACCATCAAAGGAGCAGAAATTCGAGAAAGTATGTTAGAGCCTCTAGCAGTGATTATAGAAGCAGTTAGACGGACATTAGAACGGACACCACCCGAACTAGCCGCCGATATTATTGATAGAGGTATTATGTTAGCTGGTGGTGGAGCATTGCTTAAAGGTATAGACACCTTAATCAGTCACGAAACAGGAATTGTCACTCACATTGCTGCGGATCCTCTCAGTTGTGTAGTCTTGGGAACGGGTCGCGTATTAGAGAATTTTAAACAGTTAGAGAGAGTATTTAGCGGTCGTTCTCGCAATATGTAACAAAACGTAGTAAATTAAAAATATTGGGTTCTGTATCTTGGAATATTCATGATTATAGGATCCTTTATTTTGATTCAAAATTGCCGAGATAAAGTCTAAATACTGAGATTCAGTTTTTGAGTCTTCACAAATAATAAATTTATAGCTATCTACAGGTATATATGTTTACTGCAAGACGTTGGTGGGAATACAAGGGATTACAAATAGGATTATTAGCTTTATTGGTAGGTAGTGCTTGGACACTGAGAGAAACTAAGGGCGCGTTATTGCGTGAGCTTTATCAAAGCGTATCTAGTCCCTTACAAATGCTACACTCAGGAACAATGCCAGAGCAAAATTTGCGGAATGCCAAAATGCTAGAGTTAGAAACTCGCATTACTGAGCTAGAAAGCCAAAATGAAAAATTAAAAAGTTTAGTGGGTTATGTAGAGAAAGAAGTCCAGTCACAAAAACCGATTGTAGCGCGGGTAGTCGGTAGGAGCGCGGATCACTGGTGGCAACAAGTAATTTTAAATCGTGGTAGCGCCTCCGGGATTAAAGTCGGTTCTATTGTCAAAGCTGATGGTGGCTTAGTTGGGTTAGTGGAAAATGTTACCTCTAATACCAGTAGTGTATTATTAGTCAGTGATTTAAAAAGTCAAATAGGTGTGACGGTTAGCCGCACATCAGCTAAAGGGATTTTACAAGGGGATGCTTCAGGCGAAGGCATACTAGAGTTTTATGAAAAAATTCCTAATGTCAAAGTGGGTGATTTAGTATCTACATCTAATTACAGTCAGAAATTTCCTCCAGGTTTAGCTATAGGTAGAATCCAATCTCTAGATTTGAAAAAACTCCCAGCCTCAATTGCTAAAGTAGAACTATTTCCACCTATTCGCTATTTAGATTGGGTAACTGTTCATCCTCAACCAGAGAAACAAGAGTGGGAAAACCCAGAGAAATTAAAAATTAAAAATTAAAAATTTCAGGAGTCAGTAGGGGTAAACGTCCATTCCCCCGTATAAGACGAGTCAGAATATTTGCTTGTAAATTGAAACCTATTTAACCTAGTTTTACCTCCTGTCTCCTACCTCCTCCTACCCATCACCCATGATCATAAAGATGAAGATATTTGGATTTATTGGTAAAAGAGATAAAAAACCATCATCAGCCCGCAAATCTTATTTTGTGATTCGGCCATTAGCACTTTGGCATCCTTGGTGGCATCAATTGGTAGATTGGATGGTCATGGTGGGAACTGTACTGTTATGTTTATTGCTATCTCTAACTCGTCTACCTGGGATGGAGTTATTAGGCATTGCTCCTAACTGGTTACTGATTTGGGTCGTGGCTTGGAGTGTTAATCGCTCGGTATTTTCTGGTATGCTATCAGGAATAATTTTAGGACTGTTGCAAGATGCAATGACATCACCAGATCCAACTCATGCCTTGAGTTTAGGAATAGTAGGAATGTTAACGGCACTAATCCAAAAACAGCGATTTATTCAAGAAGACTTTATTTCTATTGCTCTAATTGTATTTGGTATGGCTGTGTTAGCAGATACTATTTTTGCTGTGCAGTTATCTTTAATAGGCGATCGCCGTTGGGAAAGTATTTGGACATATTATCAACGTGGTGCATTAGCCTCAGCCATTCTTAGTAGTTTGTGGACCCCAGTGGTTTACTATCCTCTCAACCGTTGGTGGCAGCAGATCAAATTAATTCGTAATTCATAAGTTAAATGGATAATTCCCCAGGGTTCTCTACGACATCTGCATCTTTACCCCAAAATCATCAACTTGTAGTCAAAGCAAAAGTAGGTAATGAGTTTGACTCTCGGATGATGTTACGTTGTGTGGAATTAGCCCGCACCGCTTTGGGGCGCACTTCACCCAACCCCTTAGTTGGTGCAATAGTTGTCCAAGATGGAAAGATTGTGGGGGAAGGGTTTCATCCTCGTGCCGGTGAACCCCATGCAGAAGTTTTTGCCCTCAGAGCAGCAGGAGAGAACGCGCGAGGCAGCACTGTTTATGTTAGTCTTGAACCTTGCAACCACTATGGACGTACTCCCCCTTGCTCTGAAGCACTAATTAAAGCTGGTGTATCTAAAGTTGTGGTGGGAATGGTTGATCCTAATCCCTTAGTTGGTGGTGGAGGAATTGCCCGGTTACGCTCGGCTGGGATAGAAGTGGTGGTAGGAGTAGAGGAAGCTGCTTGTCAACGATTAAATGAAGGTTTTGTCCATCGGATTCTCTACAAACGCCCTTTAGGAATTTTGAAATATGCTATGACCTTAGATGGTAAAATTGCCACTACAGATGGTCATAGTGCTTGGGTGACAAACCAAGATGCTCGGACAGAGGTTCACCGTCTCCGAGCGGCTTGTGATGCGGTTATTGTTGGTGGTAATACAGTCAGGCAAGATAATCCTTACCTAACTAGCCATGAAGTTGAGGCTCATAATCCCCTGCGAGTGGTGATGAGTCGCAGTCTGAATTTACCAGAACAAGCTCGACTATGGGATACTCATACAGCCCCAACTTTAGTTTTGACAGAAGTTGGTAGTTCACAGACTTTTCAAAAGATGCTGCGGTCAAAAGGTGTGGAAGTAGTGGAATTTGCAACACTGACACCGGAGCAAGTTATGACTCATTTATATGACCGTGGTTTTTGTAGCGTGCTATGGGAATGTGGGGGAATTTTAGCAGCTAGTGCGATCGCTCAAGGTGCAGTGCAAAAAATTATGGCATTTATCGCCCCTAAAATTATTGGTGGAGATTATGCTCCTACACCTGTAGGGGATTTGGGTTTAACTAATATGACTGAAGCGTTGCCATTAGAACGTGTAACTTGGCGGATCGTTGGTGCTGATTGTTTAGTAGAAGGCTATTTACCATTAGTAGTTGAATAACATAGCTACTTAGCTAAGATTGTTGGCGTTCATAAGCTAAATCACGAATCAGACTGAGGCGAGATTGAATGTACTCACAGAGAAAATCAGTTTCACTAGGATCTAAGAACGCCTGATTAGTGATTTGTTTGACCAACCATTGCACCAAACTCGCATCATCTAGTTGCAAGAGAGTTACTGTATGGGTGGCTTCAACTATAGACCAAAGTTGACGCATGATAGTTGGAGTCATTAGACCTCTATTTAATCATTAATTTAGTTTTTTTCAGATTACACAATTATGATATTGATTGACTGCATAAATCTACAACAAGATATAAGTATTATTAAAAATTTAAGAAGTCAATTTATATCTTACCTAAAATGAAGAAATGTCAACTTATATAAATTAAGAAAAATTTACTTCATTGATCTAAATAAAGCTTATGGCAAACAATCAGTAAATTTGGTAATTATGTGACTTGTAATTAGTCACATAAATGCTTTTCCTTTTCTCCTCTGCTCTTTTCCCTATTCCTTAATATAATAATTTTACAAAATGACAGAGTAATGGTTCAATCTGATCATAAAGTGGAATGTACTTGAGGAAAATATCTCAATGTTTCATCCTATTGATATCAGTAACATAGGTGAATATTGCCAGAACAACCCCATCGGCAAAATGTTACCTGATGCCTTTTACATTCATATTTTAGCATTACATACTCTTGAACCTTGGCTTCAGGAATATGAAAGTCGCGCTCGTAGTTCTGTACCTCAAGCACAAGCAGCAACTTTAGTTAAATTTAGCACTAATAAACCAAAAATTTCTTACTTATTCTATCCTGATTTTGATACCCATGCCCACCCAGCTTTACAAACTAGCATTCAAGTTGATGTAGAAACCCTAGAAGTCAGCTATCGAGATTATAGCGACTCAGAAAACCCTCCTATTCTCCACCGCAAAGAAACCTTTGTTACTCCCGACTATCCCCTTTATGAAGAGTTTGCCGCCTTAACTCGCGCTCAAGTCGCTTTGGGTTTACTTAATCATCCTAAAGGAATTGGCACTAAATTGGGTTGGGAACAACGTTTACAATCTTATGGAGTGGAAATACAAGGACATAGCTTAATTACAATTAAAAGCAATTCTGTAAACACAAATGTAATTCCTAAAATAGAGCGTCATAAAGCTGCTATTATTCGTCCTGATTTATCCAGACCTGTCCGTTTAGCCATAGAATGTGGTTTATTTAGTCCAATAACTACCTTTTTTGATTATGGTTGTGGTCATGGTGGGGATGTGACGCGCATGGCTGACCAAGGTTATCATAGTTCTGGTTGGGATCCTTATTACTCACCAGATACAGCTAAAATAACTGCGGATATTGTCAATATTGGTTTTGTAATTAATGTCATTGAAAATCAAAGCGAACGTCGGGAAGCTTTAATACAAGCTTGGGAATTGACTCAGAAGGTGCTGCTAGTAGCTGCCCAAGTATTAATATCAGATATGAAACGGGGTGTAATTGCCTATGGTGATGGCATCATTACTAATCGCAACACATTCCAAAAATATTATGAACAAGAAGAATTAAAAATTTACATTGACCAAGTATTAGGAGTTGATGCTGTTCCTGCAGGTTTGGGGGTTTATTTTGTATTTCGAGATGAAGCTGAAGCAGAATTATTTCGCGCTTCTCGTTTCCGTTCCCATGCGACTACTCCCAGAATAAATGCTTGTGTCAAGAGGTTTGAAGAATATCAGGAATTGTTAACGCCGTTGATGAATTTTATGACAGAACGGGGAAGACTTCCCAGCAAAGGGGAATTACCTCAAGAAGCAGCAATTACTGAACAATTTGGGACTTTACGCCGGGCGTTTAATGTCATTATACAGGCTACCGATGTAGATGAATGGGAAGCGATCGCCGACAAACGCCGTCAAGATTTAATGGTCTATTTAGCACTGTGTAATTTTAGCCGTCGTCCCCGCTTAGGACAATTAACCCCCGCAGTACAAGAGGACATACTCAGTTTATATAGCAGTTATAAACAAGCCTGTTTAGATGCAGATTTAATGTTACGCAGTGTAGGAAATACAGAACTAATTATCAAACGCTGTCAAGAAAGCAAAGTAGGTAAAAAACTCCCTAATTCCTTTTGGGTTCACATTTCTGCATTACAAGCAATTGACCCTTTATTACGTCTTTATGAAGGTTGTGCAAGTCGCACCATTGGGAGGTTAGAAGAAGCAAATGTGATTAAATTTCATCTGAAAACACCCAAGATTTCCTATTTATTCTATCCTGATTTTGATATTGATCCTCACCCCATTTTATCAAAAGTCATGACAATTGATTTGCGAGATTTGCACGTTAGTTATCAAGATTATGATCTAGAAGATGATCCGCCAATTTTACACCAAATAGATGCTTTAGTTACTGCCGATTATCCTCAATATGAAAAATTTGCTAAATTAACTCGTCAAGAAGAAGATAGAGGACTTTTAGATAATTGGCACAATATTAGTCGTCTTTCTGGATGGAAAAAATGTTTACAGGAAAATTGCTCAGTTTTAGCAGGTTTTAAATTGAGTTGGGTGAAAGATGCTGATCCCTATAAATTAAAACTATTAAAAAATGCTGTTAATCATCGCAAAATTGCTAGAAATAAAGTTAATCAATGTGAAGATAGAGACGAAGAAACAGAGAAACAGAGTTGATTTTTAGGTAAATACTGCATCTGATGTTATTTGCGTTTATCCGCGTTCAATTGCTTGGGCTAATTTTATCCAGTCCGCAATACCTTTTTTTGTAGGAATTCCCGAATGATTGAATGTCCAAACATCCCGTTTATGTTGTTTTCCATAACTAATATGAATTGGTCGCTGCTCACTGTAAAAATAGAGAGAATCAAAAGGCAATTTAGTTTGCAAAATCCATTCTACTAATTTTGTACTAGGTACATCTGTAATCATAAAATCGCAAGCAGCACCTAATCTTTGACAGTAATATTTACCATTTTTATTGAGTTCATGGCTGATATGTTGGTCAAGATGGGGAGCAACACGCCCATTTTTTTGGCCTGTAATTGGGTCTTTTTTCTCCAAGTATTTTTTTAAATCTGAGGAACAAAAACCATAGGTAAGTACGAATTTTTCTCGACTGAAATAATCTATAATGGGGTCAATGATAAATTTGTTTAGGTCCTGTAATGCAGGAATAACTTCTAATATATTTTGCGGATATGGGTTAATATTTTCTCTATATTTATGATAAGTTTGACTGCAAGTACAAAATTCTTCTAAAGTCAAATATTTCCCTAAGTTTAAGTCCCTATTATTCATAGATAATTATACCCATACTATGTAAAGTTGCGCCATATTATAGTCGTAATTCATCAATTACCCATATCATCAATGAAGAAAAAACAGTATTAACAGTGATTAATCTGTGGGTGAATTGTATCATTTATTTTCTTATCAATAAGTTAAAAAATGTGAATAGATTAATAATTAGATATACATTTATGATTTGATTAAATCAACGACCAAAATAAACCATATTATATTCTCAACAATTATCTTCTCATCAATATTTAATTATTTTTGAACCTTGCCTGATTACTTACTAAGGTGTATAAAACTATGAATGTTCAAGAACTTTTGGCTAGGTACGCCACAGGAGAAAGAAGCTTTAATTGTATTGCTTTACCTGGAGCAAATTTACAAGGAGTCAACTTGGGTGGTATAGACTTTGGTAGAGCAGATTTAAGAGGAGCTAATCTCACAGCAGCATTTTTGATTGGAGCTAATTTAAGTAAAGCTAATCTGCAAGGGGCAAAATTAGAAAAGGCGCATTTATCCGAAGTAATTCTTTGTGGTGCTGATTTAACTCAAGCGACTTTAGAAACTGCTCATCTAAATGAATCTGATCTTAGCGGTGCATTATTAAGCGGTGCTAACTTGTGTGACGCTAATTTACACATGGCCTCAATTGCTCTCGCCAACTTGCAGGGTGCAAACCTAAGTGGCGCAAAAATGGGGGGCGTGAGAATGTGGAAAGCAGGCTTGCAAGGAGCAGACTTAAGTGGTGCTGATTTAAGCGAAGCTAATTTATGCGAAGTGAATTTAACAGGAGCTAATTTAGAGGATACTGATATGAGTGAAACCTTCTTAACTGGGGCAATTATGCCTGATGGTAGCATTCATAGTTAACGTTTTTGTACAACATTAATGATATATTTCTGGATTACTTCAGATCAATGGTGTAGCTAAACTCGTTAGTAATAGTTACAGAGTAGTCAATATGTCAAAACAACAAACAAATTCAGGTAATAAGAATCTATTATCTAATTTAATTGAGCCGATATCTAATTTTTTCACCAAAGTAAAAAGACCACAACCACCTAAAGGCTTAGGTAAACCAAAAACAGAATAGGATATCTGATTTGTGAAAATCCAAATCTAGAACACGGATGATTTCCTAGGGTGGGCATTGCCCACCAGCACTTAGTAAAAATATTTAAATTTTTGATGATCCAAAAGTTGGAACTGCTAAATTTTCCAACCATATTTCTCAGACATTTCTTCACAACAGTCTTCATCGGCTACTGCATGACGAGATTTATTATTTTTCTCGTCGTACCTTGATTTTGGCATATCTTTCTCAATGTTATTAAATTGTCTTAATTAGGGCGATCGCTTTTGCACTTGTTTTCCAGACAAATCTGCTCTATTGACACTATAGTAGTACCAATAACTTAAAGATGATGCGGAGAAAGTAGCCAAAAACCAAGGCAGATCCTTGAGTAATTATATAGAACAGTTAATTAAACAAGATGTAGCTAGGGCAAAACGCGAAGGTGAAATAACGGATTAAGTGTTTATAATAATCACAATGGCAGGTAAAATACCTGCCACTAACCGATCAATTATTTAGCTTTTGCTTGGCTTTTCGCCTGTTCTAAGGCTATTTCTTTCATCGCTTGGTAAGAATTGACATTTGAACTACCTTCAATAGCCTTAACAGCCAAATCTTGAACTTGTTTAAGCGCAGATTCTAATTGTCTGGAAAGGTTCTCTAGTCGTGTTTGTTGATTAGTAATTGTCTGTTCTAAAGACTGTAATCTTTGCTCATAAAAACGTTTTTGTCCTTCTACTTCTTTTCCATACAAATCGGATTTTACTTTTGCTTGATAGGTAGCAATACCTTTACCTTCTTCGGTAGCTTTTTTGAGAGCAGTTTCTTTATCTTTAGGAAATGCTTCTACTTTAGCTTTTAATTCTGTAAATTCTTTTTCTCTGTCAAAAATTATTTTTTCTCGTTCACTCCACTGTTTTTCTGTCGTTTGTTTTTCTTCTTCCAATTGGTTATTTAATAACTTTTGTTCTTGGGCATATTCATCATTTGTTAACTTGCGTTGTAGTTCTAAATCATATTTATATTCTGAAGCATCTCTTTGTCGAGTACGGTTAGGACTTTCATTACGTTCTTTGATATTTCTTTGATATTCTTCCTGTTCTTTTTGCCAATTATTATTCAGTTCTAAAAGTTCTTGAGATAAAACTTCATAGCGTTGACTATATTCCTCCTGATAAGCTTTTTCATTATCTTCATAAGATTGAATCAAAGTATCTAAAATATCTTCAGAAACTTCTAAATTATGTAATTCGGATAATTGAGAAACTTCCTCTGATACAACTTGCTGAATTTCTGCTAATTTTGCGGCCTTTGTAGTGAGTTGTTCTGATAATTCATTCGATGCACTACCAAAACCTAGCTGAATATTAGCTAGACTTTGAATTGTATTATTCATTTTTTGCTGAATAGTAGTAGTTTGAGTCATAGCTATTTTAGGTTCTGTTTTAGATTCTGGTTTTGGTTGTTCTTTTGGTGCAGAAGTTTTTTCTATGGGTTTTCGTTCTAATTGAGTTTTGAGTGCTGTTTGTTCTTTAAGTAATTCTTCATAAGCTTGCAGAATTTCGGCTTTTGTATTTTTATCAGTTGGTTTTTTCGCTGGCATTATTCACCTCAAAATCATTAAAATTTTCAATTTTTTATTTATTTGTAGAACTATCAAAAGCTCTCATTGCTAAATCTTGAGCCTGTTTAAGTGCAGTTTGCAATTGTGCAGCAATACCTTCAATTTGCTCAGTTTGTTTGACAATTGTTTCTTCTAAAGATTTAATTTTTAGTTCATAACTTTGTTTTGTAGATTCCCATTCTTTTTCAAACAAGTCAGATTCCACTTTAGCTTTTTGACTAGTTTCCTTAATGGCATCTTCTCTAGCTTTTTTAACAGCTTCTTCTAATTCAGTGGGAAATTTAACGGACTGTTGTTGATATTCACTAAATAATTTTTGATTATCAGTTAGTATTTTCTCTCTTTCACTCCAGTCTTTTTCTTTCTGTTGACCAATTTCTGCTAATTCTCGTTCTAAATTACGTTTTCTTGCTTCATAAGCATCTGTCGTAAGTTTATTATTAGTCGCTACTTTATATTCATATTCTTCCTGTTCTTGTTGTCTTTCCTTAGCCAATAATTCATTATAAGCTTGTAATTTTTCTGTAAATTCTAGCTGTTCTTTTTGCCATTCTTTTCTTCTAGTAATAGCTTCTTTTTCTAAGGCAGCTTTTTTATCTGCGGTTTCCTGTTCTAGAATTTTTAATTTTTCTTGATGTTCTTGAGTAAAAATATCTGAAGTATCCGCAACAATTCTAATTTTTCTCAGTTCTTGTAAGCGTTCTGTCTCAATCTCTATTGCTCGATTTAATTCATCTAGTTTGGTATTTTCTTTAGCTAATTTTTCCGATAGTGCATTGACAATAGTCCCAAATTCTAACTGTAAATCCGCTAAACCCTTGACAATGCTATCAATGGTGTAGGTAGAAGCTGCTGTTAGCAATTCTTGGTTTTTGACTTTTTCCGCTTCTTCTTGTTTAGTTGCTATTTTCGCATCTAGTTTTTTACTTTCTGCACGAATTTGTTGAAATGACTGTAGTAGTTGTTGTTTACTATCTTTAACTGCACCTGTAGTCATCTTTTCACGTCCTTAAATTAACTAGAGAAATCAAAAGACAGAAGGCAATACATAGGTAAAAGGCAAGAGTAGTTCTTTTATCTACCTGATATACCAATTTTATGTGAAGCTGCATATATTTATTACCCCCCGGTGTTGCCGTATCCCGTTGTCAGGGGGACTACAGGGGTTATTGTTTTGTGCATCTTCATACAGAATTGGTATTACCCATCTCTTATTAGTATTTTTGTACTAAGATGATAATTGATAACTGTGTACTTGTCAAGGGATAGAGTGGGTATACTGATACAAAAATTTACAATCACAACTTATGAGTAAAGAATCAAAATAAATGTATGGTTTCTATGATATATAATATACTGGACTTAGTTATATACTTAAAAAAATTAATGTATACCAGTGACTTAGCTAAATATGCTGTAAGAACGGAGATTGGACAAACAAGCCGTATCTTGATAGTGGAAGATGAAGAACTGATTCGGGAAATGCTGGTTGTCGCCTTGGAAGAGGAAGGATATGAGGTAATTACCGCTAGTGATGGACGAGGGGCAATAGAATATCTGAAAACTTGTGAAACTAATCCAGAAAATCCATCTTTAGACCTAGTTGTATTAGATTTAATGTTACCGCAAATTAATGGTCTAGATATTTGCCGTTTTTTGCGCCATCAAGGTAACTCTGTACCTATTTTAATGCTAAGTGCTAAAGGTAGTGAAACTGACCGAGTGCTAGGGTTAGAAGTTGGTGCTGATGATTATTTGACTAAACCATTTAGTATGCGGGAATTAGTGGCACGGTGTCGGGCTTTACTCCGTCGCCAGCGTTTAAGTACATTACCACAAGTTCCTATTCTCAAATACAAAGATATAACTCTGAATGCCCAAGAGTGTCGGGTAACAGTGCGCGGAGAAGAGGCAAATTTATCTCCGAAGGAGTTCCGTTTGTTAGAGTTGTTTATGAGTTATACCCGGCGGGTATGGTCACGGGAACAGTTGTTAGACCAGATATGGGGGCCTGATTTTGTCGGTGATAGTAAAACTGTGGATGTGCATATCCGTTGGTTACGGGAAAAGCTGGAGATAGATCCTAGCCATCCAGAATATATTGTTACTGTGAGAGGTTTTGGTTATAGATTTGGTTAATTGTGGAAGATAGTTGCTAATTTTGAGTAATCACACAGCAACTAGGGACTTCAATGTTTTTATTGGGATTTTTTTTAGGTTTGGCTGTCGGCCTTGGTTTTTGGGTTTGGCAACAGGTTCATCTCAACTGGTATTTACAACGTTTATTACAACCATTAAGTTCCCAGACCCCAAAAATTACGAATATTAAACTGCTGCTAAGACCTCAATTGCGGCAGGAGATTTTTCTGGTCAATAAACAGCGTCAAGATATACAAGAGTTACTATCTACTTACCAAAAATTACTAGATTTTGCACCTTTGGGATATTTACAGGTAGATGAGGAAAATCAACTATTATGGTGCAATCAGCAAGCACGGGAAATTTTATATCTTCAAAGATGGCAACCTGGACAGGTGCGTTTGTTGCTAGAATTAGTCCGATCCTATGAATTAGATCAGTTAATAGAACAAACTCGTGATTGGCAACAACCACAAGTGCAAGAATGGGTGTTTCACCCTGCTTGTGAGGATGCTAAGGTGATGACTAAGATAAAATCTGTGTTTTTGCGGGCTTCAACTTTGCCGTTACCGAAAGGAGAAGTAGGGGTATTTTTAGAAAATTGTCAAGCTGTGGTAAATTTAAAACAAGAGCGCGATCGCTCTTTTTCTGATTTAGCCCATGAACTCCGTACTCCCCTCACAGCTATTCGTCTGGTGGTAGAAACTCTGCAAAGCCGTTTAGAACCACCTTTAGACCGTTGGGTTAATAGGTTGATGCAAGAGGTTGACAGGCTGATTAATTTGGTACAAAGCTGGTTGGAATTGACGCAAATGGAAAATAATCCCACCATGCAGTTAAATTTAGAAATGGTGGAAATGCGATCGCTAATCATCTCCGCATGGGAAACTCTCGAACCAATTGCCCAACGTCAATCTTTAAAGATAATCTATTCCGGTTTAGAAAACATCTGCATTCAAGCAGATAAATCTCGACTGTATCAAGTATTTATCAACTTGCTAGATAATAGTATCAAATATAGTCCCAATGATACTACTATTAACATTGAAACTAAAATAATTTCTACTGATAACGATCAAATGTTGCAAATCAATATCATTGACTCTGGCGCTGGTTTTGCTGATGCAGACTTACCCCATATATTTGAAAGATTTTATCGCGGAGATAAAGCCCGTTATCGTTTACCAGTCAATGAAGTAAATTCCTCTACCGGAGTTGTCGGTACTGGTTTGGGTTTGGCTATTGTCCAGCAAATAATCATTGCCCATGGTGGTTTAATTAAGGCCATGAACCATAGAGAAATAGGTGGTGCTTGGATACAAATTCAATTGCCTCAAATCCTGACAAACTCGCCTAATCAAGATTATAGTTAAAAAAATATAAACCTTTTTTATATGATCAGTGTAAAAACAGTTTTTTATAGACCCAAATCTGAAATACCTCCTATAGAACGTTCTATCAGGCGTTTAGAACGGGATTTGTTACGCATGGGTGCTTTAGTAGAACAATCTTTTCGTCTCAGTCACCAAGCTTTATTTAATGGGGACTTAATAGCAGCAGAACAAATACCACGATTAGACAAAAAAATTGATCGCTTTTATAGACAAATAGAATCGGATTGCACTGCAATTATTATCCGCCAAAAACCAACAGAAAAAGATTTACGGTGTTTAAGTGCTTTTATGCAATTAGTTCGAGATTTAGAACGTATAGGAGATTATGCCAAAAATTTAGGGGAAATTGCCATTAAACTTTTTCCTTATCCTCGACATAGTTCTTTACCAAAAATCGCCATTATGTCTCAACACGCCCAAGCTATGTTAGCCACTTGCTTGGTTGCTTTAGCAGATTTGGATGAAACCGGTGGAGAAAGAATGAAGCAGCTAGATGATGCTGTAGATAATGCCTATGAACGTCTTTATCAAACCCTTGCCCATCAAGAAAACATTCCCGGTGTCATTGAACCAATTTTGCTGTTAACTTTAGCAATTCGCTGTTTAGAACGTATGGCAGATCACTCTACCAATATAGCTCAAAGAGTTACATACATTGTGACTGGTCAAAGAAATTAAGCTGCTAAAACAGTCTTTTTTTGAGGGAATAGGAGTCACCCAGTCAAACAGACAAATCAGTTTAGGACTTACCAAAAATCAAAAATATAAGGATAGTGGGGGTAATTCATGAATTACTCCTACACCCCAGTAAAATAAACCCCTAAAAAGATGTAAGAATTCAGGAGTCACCGAGTCAGGAGTTCAGGAGGTAAGATTAAAGATAAATAACTATTCCCTGTTCTCTGTTCCCTATTACCTGAATTCTTACACAAAGATTAATATTGTCATCGGTGTTTTTTGCCGTTTGGGGAGATGGTAGAATTTCAGAAGGGAATTTAGAATATTGAGAGCGATCGCTTGCTATTTTCTGGTACATAGTAATCACAATATTGGTTTCAATTCATTACATTATTTGCAAGTTTTTAATATCAATGATATAATATAAATGTGGGTAAACGTCGGCTTCATGCCGTGTGTTTGAGTGGCTTGTCTACTTAAACCTAGCCCACAAATTTTTAACCCTTATCTTTCAAACTAGCTAAAATATCATTTATTTCCTTTCCTTTAACTTCTATAAACTTTAAAAGTTCTTCCGGTGTGCGGTTATCTTCCTCAATTTTAACATGAGGATTGACAGCTTTTAAATCATAGACAGCATTATCAATAGCTTCAGCTTGAGATTTTAACTCTCTTGCTTCCTTCTCCTGTTCTTTAATAGTTTGTTCAAGTTCTTTATATATCTCGCTATCTTGTTGTTTAGCTTTTTTTAAAGTTGTAAGTTTATCCTTGAGTTTTTTAACTTCTTCCTCAATAACTACGGCTTTTTGTTTCAAAGGTGCTGATTTTTCTGAGGCGATATTTTTACGTTCAATTATATCTATTGTCCAGCTTCTTTCGCTATCTCCTCTAGTGGGAAGTAACCGCAAGAAATCATCAAAATGTGACTCTGTTAAAGGTGTACGAATACCTACTTTAATATCCGATAAATCATAATACCAGATTTTTTCTGTGGGTTCTCCTTTGGTGAAAAATAAAATATTAGCTTTCACTCCTCCACCAGCAGCGACAAATGTTCCAGCAGGTAAACTGATGATACACCACAGATTAGAATTTTCTAATAAATTGCGTTTTGTGGCGACAAATGCAGTTTCATTTGTTCTAAATAAAATACCTTCATCTAATACTATACCGCAGCGTCCATGACTTTTTAAACTTTGCAGGGCGTGTTGTAAGAATAAAACTTGAGTTGCACTGGTTTTATAATTAAACCCTGCTTGTGCTTCCTTACTTTCTTTTCCCCCGAAAGGA
Source organism: Cuspidothrix sp. (assembly GCA_046080565.1). Classification (GTDB taxonomy): domain Bacteria; phylum Cyanobacteriota; class Cyanobacteriia; order Cyanobacteriales; family Nostocaceae; genus Cuspidothrix. The sequence goes on from JBJTUF010000234.1 coordinate 24,745, forward strand.
GGATTCATTAAAATTACATCATGTAAATCTGGTGCATCAGCAAATAAACCTTCATAGGTTTCACCTCCTGTTAAGGTGTTTCCGTGCCAGATATGAGGTTCATCAATGCCATGTAATACTAAATTAGCAATAGCAATAGGGTAAATTAGATTATCTTTTTCTCGACCATAAAATGTATGATGTTTGAGAATTTGTAAATCTTTTGGATTGGTAATTTTACAATTATTTTCACCTCTCATGTATTCATAAGATTGGGCTAAAAATCCTCCTGTTCCCAATCCCGGATCATAAACTGTTTCGCCTATTTTGGGGTTAATAACTTTCACCATCATGGAAATAATAGGACGGGGTGTAAAGAATTGTCCACCGTCGTTACCTTTTTCACCCATTCTTAATAGCAAGCCTTCAAAAACTTGAGACAGGGGAAAAATTGATTGAGTATTTACTGTTTCGTTACTGATTTCTTGAACTTTATCTAAAACATCCAGTAGGTTTTTTTGGGTATCTATTCTAACTCTTTCTACTCCTGATATAATCTGGCTAATGATTTTTTGTCTAGGGGTAGCATTTGCATGATCTTTGAGTTGTTTAAGATGGGGAATTAATACTAAATTCACCCAGATTTTAAAGGGTTCATCCATATTCATTCCTGTTTCTCTGAATTTATTTAATTCTTCATTTTCCAGAGGAGTATCTATAATTTGTAGGCGTTTCCAACCTTGAGGACGTTGTTTATCATCTAGCTTAAATAGAGATTCATCATAAGTTGCAGCCCAGTCACGCCAACGGTAAGGACTTTCTAAAGATGGGGTAAAGTTTATATCTAATGCTTCGGCGTTTTCTGCTTCTTTTTATTCTTGTTCATCGAGTATTCTTAAAAATAAAATCCAGGTGATTTCGGGGATATATTGCAGCGCACCAGCACAATTTGAACGGCGAATTATATCACAAATACTATATATATAGCTATCTAGGCTTTGTTGGCTGGCGTATTTTTGACCGTTGTTTTTTTTAGTGGTTTTGGGCATGGATTTAATTAATATTTGGGTTGATTTTTGACGTAATAATTATTATAGTTCGCCGTTGAATGCTTGACGCAGAAATGCGGCTGGTAGTTTATTGATGGTTTCTAATTGTTCTTCTAAGGCTTTACATAGTTTTTCAACTTCTGTTAATTTTTCAGTTAGTTTTGAAACTATATCTTGTTGCCTAGAAAATGCAGGAATTGGAATAGGCATTTTTTGCATAGTAGATGCACTAATATTTACTTGTCCTATAGCACGAGTCATCTTTGATTCTATAAATTTCCTTCCCCATAATGAATTTATAAATAAGGCAATGTAATCTGGAGAAACTAATCCTGGTACAACTCGAAATCGAATTAAGTATGATGCAAATACAGCATCATGTGAACCGTCAAAAACTGCTGTTTTACCTACAAGTTCTGCACTATTGGTACGATTAAAAAGAATATCACCTTTTTTTAATTTATACTTGTTTTTTTCAGTTTCTGACAAGTTAATATACTTCAAATTTTGCCAAATTATTCGACCTTCAGAAATGTTTCCCATTCTCAATACTGGTAAACCATCATCTTGATCATTTGATGCTTCAGATGTTCCATATTGTGAACTCTCACAAACTTCTTCTAGTGTCTTTATTTCCCACGTTTGAGCTTCTGGACTATTAAAAACAGAACGGAGATAAGCTGCGGTTAGTGCTTTTGCGGCTTCTAATTGCGCGATCGCACTTTCTCTAGCTTTCTCCACCGCTTCCATTTTTTCATTTAAAATTCCAGCAATTCGTTTTTGTTCATCTAGTGAAGGAAGAAGAATTTTAACAGCACGAATAATATCCTGACTAATATTAGGTTGAGCGCCACCAAAACTAGATTCTATAAGTTTTTTTCTCTGCTGTCGAATATAGTAAAAAAGATAATTTCTATCTATTAATAATTCATCACAAAAAATACCGCATACAGCTTGATTAGTAGCTGCTTCAATTGCAAGAATACCCAATTTACCAACTGTAGCACCATACATAGCGACTAATAAAGTACCAGCAGGAAATTTTTTAGCACTAGAGTTAGTGATAGCTTCTTGAGTGATACTCTCTTCAGTTTCATAAATTAATCCATCATTTAAATCACCAGATTTCACCCAAGGAATATCACCTCCATAATAAGAAGGAACAGCACGGGAAGGAGTACCACCGCTAGTTGTCTGACAAACATCCCCCAACTTTACCCACTTCCAACCATCAGGTAAATTACTTTTACCCCCCTCAAAACTTACATCATCATTTTTTATCATCCTGCAACAATCCTCTCCTTAATTTCTCTTAAAACATCTTTAGGCTTACCCAAAACCTTCAGCGCAGCTAAACTTAACCCAGGAGTTTGAAAAATATACTCACTCTCTAAAGCCTCTATCCCACCACTGACAAACTGCTGTAAAAAAGCCTCAACAGCCGTTTTAGTCCCTTCTGACATATTTTCTAGCCAATCAGCGTGTTTATACAAAAAAGCCTCCCCCCGTTCCTTCCTAGTTTTGGGAATCACACCATAAGCCATATCCGCTAAAACATCATACAGGTCATAGTCCCCCAATTGTTCCACAGTCGCATATTCTTTAGGTGAAATACCCGCATTTACGAATTTAGTCACCAACTCCTGACGACTGGGGGGATTAATCCAACAACCCCGAAAATCCTCTATACTTGGGACTATTTCTACTAATTTCGCTGCTATACGTTCCTTATATTCCTCAGCCGATATTCGCTGATCATCTCCATCTATATTGGCACGTAAAAAGCGATTTCCCGTAGTTTCTTCAATCCAATTATCACTATCTTCAATTTCTATCGTCTGTGCTGATCCTTGTGTGTTCCTAGAACTATGATTAGGAGTTCTTAACTTAGTTAAAAAACTTTCACCGAATAATCGAGTTGCATCAGTATAATCATAAACCCGAAACATCAACTTACCTTCACTTAATCTTGTTCCCCTGCCCACCATTTGGTAAAAAGTAATAGGTGAATTAATTTGATTAAAAAACACAATATTCCGCACCACAGGCACATCAACCCCAGTAGTTAATAAATCTACCGTCGTGGCTATAAAATAAGAACGTCCGTTTCCCCGAAAATCTGGTAATAAATCTTGTCCTCCTCCTTTATCAGTACATTTAAAAGCATAATTATCACAACGTCTGTGATTATTTTCTTCAGACCATTTAGTATAAAGATTATTCATGTAACCTGTGACTAAATCAGCATGACGATCAGTATTACAAAAAATAATGGTTTTCTGTTCAACTCCTCCTGTTTCTATCAAATATGTAAATAAATCCTGACAACGCTGCATCTCAAAATTAGGCATCATCAAACGAGTTTGAAAATTCTTTCTTTTCATCAACTTTGTAATCGCTGATTCATCCACAGGTAAACCAGTATTAAAATCAACAGGATTACTAGCTAACATATCAGCAACCGTCAGTTTTTGATAATCAATTTTAACTCTCCCCTCTCGAATTTCACAAGCTGCTAAATAGCCATCTTCCACACCTTGCAGCATATTATATTCATAAACTGGCTCACCAAAATATTTAATATTATTTGCTGTAATTTCCTCATCTGCTTTGACTTCCGCCGTTTTTTGACTAACTTCAATTAATCTCGGTGTAGCAGTTAAACCTATTTGCACTGCGGCAGAATTACGAGTGAGAATAGTTGACCATTTACCCCAAGCCGAGCGATGACATTCATCAATAATAATGTGACTAAAGTAATTTTCAGAATAATTTCTAATTAAAAAACTGGTACTTTCATCATCATTTTCATCTGCTACCCCTAAAGTTTGATAAGTCGCAATCAAAACTTGTGCATTAGTTTGTGAATTATCAGAATCAACCACCGCAGCATTAGCACCAAAAACATTCTTAAATGCCCTTGATGCTTGTTCCCTCAACTCCACTCGATCACAAACAAATAACGCCTTTACTCTTTGTCCACTATCAGCAATTCGTTTTAATAAATGTACCGCAATCCGAGTTTTACCCGCACCTGTAGCTAAAGATAATAAAGCCCTTTTCGGTTTATTTTTCACCTCACAACGGGCTATTTTTTCTAATACTGCCCGAATAGCCGCATCTTGATAATATCTAACAGTAGAATCACCAGTTACATAGGGAGTTAATAAAGGTTTAGCCGCAGGATGATCTAATTTAAACCCTACCCATTTTTCATATCTTAATCTGATATTTTCCCTATCTGTAAATTCTGATAATGGTTTAGGATTGGAAGTAATTCCCGTCATCCTATCAAACTCTATAAACCGATGTCCATTAGTAGAAAAGACTACCGGAACATGAAGCCTCTCTGCATATTCTTTAGCTTGTTGTAGCCCCAAACTAGGGGAATATTTCACCGCTTTTGCTTCAATAACTGATACATTAATTGCCTGTTTTTTCAAGGCATTTTGTAATCTTAGAACAATATCTGCTCGTCCTTTTTTACCACGACGAGGAACACCATTAACAATGACAATAGCACCTGCTGTCATCTCACGCTTAATAAAATCCTCAGTCCAACCGATGCGATAAAGTGCAGGATTGATTAATTTAGCTATGGTTTCAGGTTCATTGAAATCATCATCATAAATACTGTTACTTAACAAAGTAGTTACCCTTTTTGCAAAATTAAAATAGATAGATTATAACTTTGCTTGTAGGGTTTTATATATAACATCTAACCACACGGGAATTACAGGTTTACCTTCATCCAGAGATGCGTTAGCGTTCGCGTAGCGTCTCGTAGAGATAGCTCACCGTAGGTATCGCTCTTTTCCGATCAAATTCTACCAAAGAAAGCGAATCATCCTGTGATAACAACAACATAAACCGCTTACCTTGACCCGAAATAAACAAC
>JBJTUF010000235.1:0-22813 GCA_046080565.1 Cuspidothrix sp.
TGGGGTACATCAAATGTTCCAAAAAACTATAGAAGAATTAATGCAATTTAGCCGCTATCGGTTGAAGGATTACATCAAAGGGCAAAGAGCTATGAAGCTTGCTCTCTCTAGCTTCTAGCTATCTTGTCCTCCTGTCAGCTTTATTTCTGCTTGACTACCTACTCAATTCTCCTCAAAGTTTTTTTCGACTTTTTCAGCAAACCCTATCTATCAAAAATTGTGCTAAGGCAATTCCTATTTTTTATTTACTCTGGGATAAAATACCTTTTTATTTAATTCAAGAAATTGTCTGTAATTATGGCGCGGGAGTTGCTGAAAGTAAGTTTTTTTCACCTAGAAATGAGAAGTTTTTACAACAGGAATACCAAAATAAGGAGATACTATTTTTTAATCTAAACCTTTTAATAATTCACTAGGCGACATTCCCAAAGCGTGAGCAATACGAATTATGTTTAATAAAGCAACATTTCTTTCACCACGTTCTACACCGCCGATGTAGTTGCGATGTAGTCCTGATAGTTCCGCTAACTGTTCTTGTGAAAGACCTTGAGCTTTTCTGATAGTGCGGATGTGTTGACCAAATTTTTGCAGTTGAGAATTTTCTATCACATAAAAAACATAATCTCGACTGAGATGGGTTTCTACACACTATAAGTGTGATTTTTTCTAAAGATATTTCCTAGATGTAAAGTGATATATAAGCTAAAAGACGACATTTGCTATACAATGCAGCGAAAGTTCAATAATAAAAAATCATCAGTAATGAGCTACTAGCTTGACTGCTGATAGCTGATAATAGATTAACTGAAAGTGGATAAGGATTTAATATCATGGGAAATTTAAGGCGCGTACCAGTTGGAATTGTTGGCGCGTCAGGATATGGTGGAGTGCAGCTAGTGCGCCTCCTGATGGATCATCCAGAGATAGAAATTGCTTATTTGGGTGGTGAAAGCAGTGCGGGTAAATCCTTTACTGATCTTTACCCACATTTAGGTAATATAGTTGATTTGGATATTGAGGGAGTAGACCCGGAAGTTATTGCTAGTCGTTGTGAAGTCGTATTTCTGTCTTTACCTAATGGTCTAGCTTGCCAAATTACTCCTCAACTTATAGAAAAAGGTTGTAAAGTCCTGGACTTGAGTGCTGATTATCGTTTCAGTGACTTAAAAACCTATACAACTTGGTATGGTACAGAAAGAAGCGATCGCACCATAGCCGCTACAGCAGTATATGGTTTACCAGAATTGTACCGCGATCGCATTGCCGAATCTCAACTGATTGGTTGTCCTGGTTGTTATCCTACCGCCAGTCTTCTAGCACTTTCTCCACTGCTAAAACAAGGCTTAATTATTCCCGAAACAGCGATCATTGATGCTAAATCTGGTACATCTGGCGGTGGTAGACAAGGGAAAATCAACCTCTTATTAGCCGAAGCTGATAACTCTCTGGCTGCTTATGGTGTAGGCAGTCATCGTCACACCCCAGAAATTGAGCAAATTTGCAGTGAATTGGCAGGACATGAAGTAACAATTCAATTTACCCCCCACCTCATTCCCATGGTGCGGGGTATTTTAGCCACTGTATACGCCACCATGCGCGATCCTGGTTTAGTTCGTGATGATTTAATCACCATCTATAATGCCTTTTATCGCAATTCTCCTTGGGTGAAAATCTGCAATAGCGGCACTTATCCTCAAACTAAATGGGCTTGTGGCAGCAATAATTGTTACATTGGCTTAGAAGTTGATCGCCGCACAGGGCGAGTCATCGTCATGTCAGCTATTGACAACCTGATTAAAGGCCAAGCTGGCCAAGCAATTCAATGTATGAACATCATGATGAACTGGGATGAAACTTTAGGATTACCTAAAGTCGGGTTTTATCCATAACAGGGAACAGGGAACGGGGAAAAGAAGGCAAGAGGCAAGAGGCAAGAGTAAATATTCTCCCCCTGCTTCCCCCGCTTCCCCTGCTTCCCCTGCTTCCCATGCCTCCCCTGCTTTCTTCACTGTCACCTGTCACCTGTCACCTGTCACCTGTCACCTGTCACCTACTTGGGTCCTAAACCTACAGTACCGGCATAGATGGCGCGATCGCCTAATTCATCTTCAATTCTGAGTAAGCGATTGTATTTAGCCACCCGTTCACTACGACACAGAGAACCGGTTTTAATTTGTCCGGCGCGAGTTGCTACCGCTAAATCAGCAATGGTTGTATCTTCTGTTTCACCAGAACGATGGCTGATTACTGATCTAAACCCGTTGCGATTTCCTAAATCAATAGTTTCCAAAGTTTCAGTGAGAGAACCGATTTGATTTAACTTAATCAAAATCGAATTACCTGCTTTTTGTTCAATACCTTTTTGTAAGCGGGTAGCGTTAGTTACAAACAAATCATCACCCACCAATTGTACTTTTGAGCCGACTTTTTGAGTTAATAATTGCCAGTTTTGCCAATCTTCCTCATGTAACCCATCTTCAATAGATACAATCGGATATTGGTCAACCAACTGACCTAAATAATCAATAAACTCTACAGGACTATGGGGTTTACCATCATAGACATATTGTCCATTTTTGTAAAATTCACTAGCCGCTACATCTAAAGCTAAAGCCACCTGTTCACCAGGCTTATAACCAGCTTGTTTAATTGCAGCAACCAGTAATTCTAAAGCTACTTGGTTAGATTCTAGATTAGGTGCAAAACCACCTTCATCACCCACACCAGTTAACAAACCTTTATCATCTAAAACTTTGCTCAGAGTAGCAAATACTTCCGCACCCCAACGCAAAGCTTCTTGAAAAGAAGGCGCACCGATGGGGACAATCATAAATTCTTGGAAATCAACATTATTGGCTGCGTGGGCTCCACCGTTAATGACATTCATTAAGGGTACTGGCAATAAATTTGCCAAAGGGCCACCCAAATAACGATAGAGGGGGATATCTAATGCTGCTGCACCTGCTTTAGCGGCTGCTAGAGAAATTCCTAAGATGGCATTTGCGCCTAAATTAGCTTTGTTAGGTGAACCATCAGTAGCGATCATGGTTCTATCTAAAAGTTCTTGGTTGAGGACATCCAACCCTAATAATTTCGGTGCTAATATCTCATTGGCGTTTTTTACCGCCGTGAGAACCCCTTTACCACCATAACGACTTTTATCTCCATCCCTCAATTCATGGGCTTCAAACGTGCCAGTAGAAGCACCGCTAGGAACTTGTGCTAGTCCCACCGCACCCCCAGCTAAATGTACTTCAGCTTCTAGTGTGGGTCTACCCCGTGAGTCCAGGATTTCGCGGGCGACAATGGCTTCAATAGCGGTGTCTAGGTATTTTGTCATTCTGGCTTTCTCCTTCTGTTTGAGAGTTAAGACTTTACAGTTTAGTCCTAAACCAACCGTTAGTTTATGTGTTTCTAGGAGAAAATCGCCTCAGATTAAAGAATATTTCCAGTAATGAGGGGTGGTAATGTTCTCTGAGTATGGAAAGAAACATAGAATTTATCAGAATCAGGTGGTTATCGAGGGATAAGCTGTAGCGTAGTCATAATCAAGATCATAAAACCTGCTGGAAACTGTCTTCAATTTTGACTTTTGACTTGCTGTTGTGCATTTTAAATGAACAACAAACATCTTATCTCTGAGCTACTCGTACTAATATAAACAAACCTATTGCTAGTCCAAATATATTAGGTAGCCAAGCACCAATAAATGGGGAAAGTATACCAGCTTGTGCTAAAGCTCCAGATACGGATAATAGTAGGTAATAACTGAAAATAACTATGACACTAATACCAAAACTTTTTCCCCGTCCGGTGCGCTGAGGGATACTACCCATAACTGAACCGACTAAGCCAAAAATGACACAGACAAAGGGAAAGGCTATTTTTTGTTGAATTCTGACTTCTAGTTTGCGAATTTTTGGCTCATTACCACCCAGACGTTCTATTTCTAGTTGTTCTAGGGCTTGGGAAATATTCATTTCCCCATAATCTCGGCTATTTTCAGCTAGGGTTAAGGGTGTACGAGGTAGCTGTAATTGCTGATGTTCAAAGCGTAAAATATTCCGGTAAGAGCGATCGGCAGCGACTAAATAAATCGTACCATTGTAAAAATCCCAAACTTGTTTTTCACTGTTCCATTTAGCTGATTCAGAAACAACAATTTGATTTACATTACCCCTAGAGCGATCTATGATTGTTAATCCTTTCATTTCTTTACCATCAAATTGGTCGGCATAAAATAAACGAGAAAGGATTTTATTGATGCTACCATCTGCTTCTTTAATTTCTCGATATTCAGGATAGTAAATATTTTGTTGTTTAAAGGAAGGTTGATCTGATTTTAAGGCTTTTTGTAGGGTAATAGTGGCTTGGTAATTGGCTGCCGGGGCAATTTGTTCATTAAATATATAAGTCATGATTGTAACTGCGAAACTTAAGACTACAGCAGTTAAAACCATGCGATAAACGCTAACTCCACACCCACGTAAAGCAATTAATTCACTTTCGCTAGAAAGACGACTATAGGTCATTAAAGTAGCTAACAAGGTGGACATGGGAAAAGAATAAACCATGACATAAGGTAGCTTTAATAAGAAAATTTCTAAGGCGATGTTGAGGGGTAATCCAGATTCTACAACTTTGCGTAATAATTCAAATAAACTATCAATGGCTAAAACTACAGAAGTAAATGCACCAACACCAAATAAAAATGGTGGTAATAATTGGAGCGCTAAGTAACGATCCATAATGGAAAAGGAAAATATGGAAATAAAATTAGAGAATGGCTTAAATTGTTTATAGATCATGGTATAGAAGGAGTCAGAATTAAAGAATTTATGCAAACATTGAGAATAGAGAATTTAGGATCAATTATAGTTTCACCGTTGAGGTTAATAATGGTTAGAAAAACTGGCTTTTTTATAGCTAGGACTTACATATTTTAACTAAATCTAGGGGTTTGAGATTGCTTCCTTCCGTGGCAATGAGAGTATTTGAAGTATGTTTTGCGTAAGTCTAGATAGCCTCAAATTTTTAATAGTAACTTTTATGAGTTTAATAAAAATAGCGTTTTCTACTCTGGTGAAGTACAAAATTATCTACGTTCAATTATTACTCTTTATACCTCACTTAAATGATCATGGCTATCGTGATGAATTTAAACGGCGAAATTGTCACCTAAATAATATTGTCTCACTAAGGGGTTGTTATAGAGTTCATCAGCATTGCCAAAGGCGAGAATTTGCCCTTCGCGCATAATGTAGGCGCGATCTGTGATGGCGAGGGTTTCGCGGACATTGTGGTCTGTGATTAAAATTCCCATACCGCGATCGCACAATTGTCCGACAATTTCCTGAATTTCTGACACAGCAATGGGATCAACTCCGGCAAAAGGTTCATCTAACAAAAGGAATTTGGGGCCTTCTTTTCCTGCGGCCAAAGCTCTAGCTAATTCTGTGCGTCGTCGTTCACCTCCAGACAGTTGAATACCTTTACTGTGAGCAACTTTTTCTAAGCGAAATTCCCGCAATAAAGTATATAGCCTTTGTCCCCATTCTCTGCGCGGAACTTGAGTTTGTTCAAATACTAAGAGAATATTTTCTTGCACGGAAAGATGACGAAATACACTGGCTTCTTGAGCTAAATAACCAATACCCAATCTAGCCCGTTTGTGCATAGGATAATTAGTAATATCATAATTATCTAACCAGACTTTGCCATGATTAGGTTTTTCTAAACCTGTGGCTATATAAAATGTTGTTGTTTTCCCTGCACCATTAGGACCGAGTAAACCGACAACTTCACCTTGGCCAACGGACAGATTAACACGATTAACTATTAATCGTTTACCGTAAGATTTGTGAATATTCTCTAAAACAATTTTCACTATGAGATTTTGCTTAAGTGTAGATGCTAATTAGAAGGTTTTAATTTGGGGGTTTTTGGGGCTGGTTTATTAGTTTGTCTATTGGGATTAGAATCTTCAATCATGTATATAGATTCTACTTGACGATTAGATTGAGGTAAGGCGATAAATTTCCCTTCATCTATTAAGTAGGTTACTCTTTCAGCACGAATACTATTATTACCCTGTTGTAGAATATAAACATTACCACTGAAATCTATTCTGCGTTCTTTACTAAAGTATTGTGCTTGCGCGGCTGTGGCTTGAATTTGTCTGGCTGGATAAAGCATTTGAACATTACCACGAGCAGTAATTACTTGGGTTTTCGCGTCATATTCTTGGATATCAGAACGAATAGTGAGAGGACGATTTCCTCCAGATTGGGCTGTAGCTGATTGTAATGGGGTAGATAGTGCTACTGCCCCTACAAGGGAAATTGGCAGTAATAAAGCGAATCCTAACTGACGTATCTGGGATTTTAGGAATTGATAGGGAAGTATCATAGAAGTTAGAGAATAGGTAACAGAGAAATAAAATATGAATCCGATAAAAAAGATGGACGGGTTGTTTAACTTTAAGTTTCGCTAAAAATTTTATGTTATGTCATGTCCACCTATTTATGAAATTAAATCAAATACTGAACTTACGCAAAACCTACTACAAATACTGTAATTGCTACGTAAGGAAGCAATCTCAAACCCCTGGTTTTCTTTAAAATGCGTAAGTCCTAAAATAATCAAATTAATCAAACAAATCATAGTTCAGACATTGTGGAGATTGTTGGTAAAGTCCGAGGTTGATTTTGGGCTAATTCATTATTTGCTATTGGTTGGAGGCTGTCTTGTTGTAGTGTTTTGAGTAAATCTAGACTTTGGGTAAATAATTCCTCAACATTAATACCACCATAACTGGGTAGATAACGACGGAGACGATTGCTACCTTCTCCTAAAAGTATCATTGCTCCACGTTGGTTCTGATTGCCCAGATGATAGAGTCCGACAGCAATTTGCAAAATTCCTTGATAAAAGGTTTTATCTGGTTCGATGCTATCAATCCAGAGGGCTTCGAGAATGTCATGACAAGCATAGAACTGTCCAGCATTGAACTGTTCTATACCCTGCCAAAACTCTTCAGGCATGATTTCGCTCATCCCATGCTATCCCGAACTTCTTTGATAGTGTCAAGAGAAATTTCTTGTTTGTCACCAGCAAATTCATTGTCAGGGGTGAGGAACAACATACAGTGGCATTCTTTGCGTTCGCGCATGGGTACGCAAGGACAGTTCCAATAGGCGGCGTTAACTTCGGCTTCTTTATCTTCGTAGTGACGACAAGGACATAAGGGCGCACCAAGGTCGTCTTTGTGTTTGGCTAGTCCTTCTATGACGACTGCGGTAACAGAAGGTTCAGAACAGAAGTATGTTCCAGTCCGCTTGGCATATTGTTCGGAAAAATGCCGCATTGCTTCTAGGCTTTTCTCACTGGATTTTGAATTAACTTCTGATGACACCATTGGTTGTTCTGCTCATAAATTTAATTGTTTCTTTGCATTGTACATCAGCGTCAAGGGATTTTGGATTTTGGATTTTGGATTTGGTATTGATGATTTTTCCCGGCTGTACGATGGGTTGGGACAAATTTTTTTAATCTAAAATCTAAAATTGCTACTCGGTGTAAAAAATGACGAATAAAGCTCAAAATGAACTGAGAGATTTCTGGAGTTGGGGTTGTAGTTCTTGTTGGTTGTGGATGATGATTCCAGGATAGTCTTGATTAATCACTGTTTCTGAGGGTGTGGTGGCATTTTCCCATAGTACCCAGCGACTACCAAGGGGTAGGGAGGATGTGGTATAGGAATTTTGGGTGAGCCAAATTAGGGGAGAGTGATCTGGGATGAGTCTGTTATTTTCGCAGGGATTGGTGGCGGCTAGGGTTTCGAGTACGGAAATATCACCTTTGATTATACCTGTGGCTGATGTCCATAGTTGGACTTGCAGTTTTTGTTTTTGGGCATAAAAGTACAAGGTGGCGGCGGTAATGACGGCTTGTTCAAAGAGTTCTTGTTCCCATTTATAGGAACTATCTATGGCGATGATTATTTCTTGTCCGCCGGTGATCACTTCTAATTCTCGTACTCGTAATTCTCCATAGCGAGCGCTTGTACGCCAATGAATTAACCTTGTGGGATCACCGATACGGTAGGGACGGAGCGATCGCACTAAGCCTGTTGTTGCCATCTGTAAGGGTTTACCACGGGGATCTCCTCGTTGACTGTCATCTTGTCCCATTTCATCAATTAAGGGGCAAGTGGTGAGGGGTAACACGGTAGGATAAACAATTGCCCTCGCTTCACATTGCCGGGGACGACGACACCAAAATAAACCCCAAGGCGCACCGGTGGCTAATTCTACTCTGTGCCAACGGTAAACGCCTCGCTTTTGGGTAGGGTGATAATAGATCCATTGGTAACTAGCTTGTGGTTGAATAGCTTCTATGTTTTCTTGGACTGCCTCACCTAAAATAAATGGGAGAATATCTCTAACTTGCAATAAACTAACAGGTTGTTTCTTTGGGTTGTGAACTTCTATTTGTATTTTGAGTTCATCACCTGCGGTTACTGGTTGAATGGGATGACGTTTGACCAGTATACCCACAAGCGATCGCAAAGCCATAAAAGCTGATACCCCCAACAGGGCAAAACTGACTCCACTAATTACATACAGCCACCCAGCCATTGTATTAATCCCTGCACCTAAATAGCAGATAGAGATTCCTGCCAACACCCAACCACCATAAGCAGGTGAAGCAGCATGGGTTTCCAGCCAATTGTTGATTCTTTTCGTAATTTTCATTTTTCTTTTTTAACCCAATTTGGGAAAAAGGGAAAATGTCTGATAGCGTAGCGTGGTGCAAACCATATCAGGATGTTCACCGATTAAAGGATTTACAGGATTAAAATAGAAAATTACTTACAAAGTTTGTAGTGAGGAATTTATTCCTCCTTTGAGGACTGAAGTCCTCACTACGAAATCAGTTCAATATTTTTTACATTACTGAATCTACTTTGATTTATTCTAGGCAACAGTCAACAGTCAACCAAAAATATGATTTATCCCGTTATTTGGCAAAATGATTCAGTATTACTGATTGATCAAACCCGCTTACCTGATGAATATATAGTGGTAGAAATTCACCGCAGTCAAGATATGGCACAAGCTATTACAACTATGATTGTCAGAGGTGCGCCATCCATTGGAGTTGCTGCGGCCTATGGAATGTATTTGGGAGCGAGGGAAATTGAAACCGATGATCGCCAAGAGTTTTTAACTAAACTGGAAACAGTAGCTAACTTGTTGCGTTCTACCCGTCCCACTGCGGTAAATTTATTTTGGGCGATCGGTCAAATGATGCAAACGGCCTATGAAACTTTGGGAACAGTTGCCGAAATTAAACAAACTCTCTTAGAAACTGCCGAAAAAATCAATACAGACAATTTTCAAACTTGTCAAGCTATAGGTGATCATGGTTTGTCAGCTTTACCAAAAACCCCTGAGAAATTAATTATACTCACTCATTGTAATGCTGGGGCTTTAGCAACTGGTGGTTATGGCACAGCTTTAGGTGTCGCGCGTTCCGCATGGACAGCAGGACGTTTAGCCAGGGTATATGCGGATGAAACCCGTCCCCGCTTGCAAGGTGCAAAACTCACAGCTTGGGAATGTGTACAAGAAGAAATTCCAGTAACAGTAATTACTGATAATATGGCCGCCCACTGTATGAAACAGGGTTTAATTGATGCCGTAGTTGTTGGCGCTGATAGAATTACTGCTAATGGTGATACTGCCAATAAAATCGGAACTTACAGTTTAGCTATTGTTGCCAAAGCCCATAATATTCCTTTCTTTGTTGCAGCACCTTTATCTACAGTTGATTTTCAATTAACTGATGGTAGTCAAATTCCCATTGAAGAACGTCATCCAGAGGAAATTTATCAAGTTGGTAAAACTCTGATTACACCTCCAGGTGTGGAATTTTATAACCCAGCTTTTGATGTTACACCTGCCAATTTAATTACAGCCATTATTACAGAAAATGGCGCTTTTCCTCCGGGCGATTTATTACTTGCTAAAGGGAATGTCTGAATCACCGATTTTATGGATGAAAAGACTTCACAGATTTTAGTTATCTACCCCGGTCAAATCTACTAAAATCAGTGAAATCAGGGTAATCGGTTTAATCTGCGTTCAACATCCGTGAAATCCTTTAATCCCTATAATTCGTGAGCGTGACTTCTATATAAATATGTTCTAATCTGACAGGTTGTCGAGAAATAGAATCAATGGGTATATCTTCAAATCGGGCAAGTATTTCTTTTAATTCTAGCATTTCTGGCAACCAAAAAGCTAAATCACTGCCATAACGTCGCGGAGTAAAACCATATTTTTTTGCCTGGGTAATTGCTGCTTCTTCTTCTTGAGTTTGAATAACTACAATTTCTTGAGCAGGAATTAATTTTCTTAATTCATTTAAACTACCTTCTGCCAAAATACTCCCATTTTTTAAAATGCCAATGCGGTTACAAAGTCGTTCTGCTTCATCTAGTAAATGGGTAGTTAATAAAACTGTTAATCCTTGGTGTTTGAGATTTTTAATTAATTCCCAAACTTCATATCTAGCTTCAATATCTAATCCTGTGGTTGGTTCATCAAGAATTACTAATTGGGGTTGATGTACTAAAGCTACTGCAATATTTAAACGTCGCTACATCCCGCCACTAAGGGTTTCTACAGGACTTTTAGCTCTATCTAATAAGTTAACTGCTTCTAGTATTTTTTTAACTTGTTGTTCACGGGTTTGACGATTTAAACCATAAATGTCAGCAAAGAAATTGAGATTTTCTTCACAGGAGAGGGTTTTATATAATAAATTTTCTTGGGGAGCAATACCAATTAATTTTTTTGTTGTTTCAGAAACAGGTTGATGATTTAGAGTAATATAACCATTATCGGCTGTGAGTAAATTACAAATAATATTAATTGTTGTAGTTTTTCCTGCACCATTTGCTCCTAATAATCCATAAATTTCTCCTCTATCAATATGTAATGTTAAATCTTTTAGAACTTTTCTATTACCGTAGGCTTTGTTTAAATTTTTGATATTGAGCATATTTTTAATTTCGCTGTATGGGTATTTCAATTAAAAATTCACAACCTTTACCAAATTCTGAAATACATTTAATTTGTCCTCCGTGTTTTTCAACAATGATTTGATAACTCACAGATAGTCCTAAACCGCTACCCTGTCCAGGTTCTTTGGTGGTAAAGAAAGGTTCAAAAATGCGATCGCGCATATCATCGGAAATACCACAACCATTATCAGCAATGGAAACTTGGAGATTCTTGCTATCAATAACTTTTGTGCGAATCCAAATTTTAGGACCTGCTGCTAATGATCCTTTTAAAGCATCCAAAGCATTAGTGATAATATTCATAAATACTTGATTCATTTGCGCCGCATAACAAATAACAGAAGGTAATTCACCATATTCTTTAATAACTTCAATGTCAAAAGAATTATCGTCTGGGTGAAACCGATGTTGTAAAATAGAAAGAGTGCTATCAATTCCTTCATGTAAATTAACGGGTTTCATATCTGCTTCATCAAGTCGTGAAAATGTTCTTAATGATAGCACTAATTCACGAATCCTATTTGCTCCACCCATCATAGAAGTCAGTATTTTAGGTAAATCGTCATTAATAAAATCTAAATCTATTTCTGCTAATTGATATTGAATTTCCTCTGGTGCTTGAGGATAGTTATTCTGGTAAAGATGAACTAAATTTAATAAATCTTGGATATGGTCTTTTACATAAGGAATATTCCCATAAATAAAACTAATCGGGTTATTAATTTCATGGGCTAAACCGGCAACTAATTGACCTAAACCCGCCATTTTTTCACTTTGAATTAATTTACTTTGCGTGAGTTGTAATTCTTTTAAAGTTTGGGCAATTTCTTCTTTTTGCATTTGCACCTGTTTTAAAGATTCAGCTTGCTGTAATGCTACACCCAACTGTACACCAACTTGAGCTAATAAGTTGATTTCTTCTTCTTGCCAATAACGAGGTTGGGAGTTTTGATAAGCTACTAATAATCCCCATAGTTTTTCACCTTGAGAAATGGGAACAAAAACTTCATTTCTGGCATATTTACCAGCTTTTATTTCTTGTAATAATACTCTTTCCATGATAGGTTGGGCGTTAGCAACTGGTGTCCAACCATCAGCAATAGAATCGGCTACAAATTCTCCACTCCAGTCAGGATAAAAACGATAAATTGCTACTCTTTCTACTTCCAAAAGTCTACAAACTTCTTGGGTAGTGGTTTTAAATATAATGTCAATATCTAAAGATTGTCTAATTTTATCAACGGTATTGACTAATGATCTTTGTCTTTCTGCGGCTTTACTAATTTCTGACGCTTGTTGTCGCAATGTTTGTAAATATTCTGCCTGTTGCAAAGCTACAGCTAATTGTCCAGCAATTTGCGTCAGTACATAAACCTCATCTTCTTGCCAATTACGGGGAATACTATTTTGATAAACTGCTAATAATCCCCATAGTTTTTGATTGTAAAGAATAGCAACAATAATATAAGCTTTAGCTTGATAACTTTCTAAAACTTTGATATAACATTCAGTGAATCCACAATTATAAATATCATCACAAACTCTATAGACTTCACCTTTAGCAAAGCGTCCACCAGATGTATCTTGTAGATAGGTATCTGTTGGTGGTTCAACTAAATCTTTTAATTTACACTCGCTGATGTTATCACCTAATTCCGGTCTTTGTAATTGTTCTTGCATCAGGTTTACCCAACCTTCGCTGACAGATTCAAATACAAATTCACCACTCCAATCAGGATTAAACCGATAAATAGACACACGATCAACATTTAACAGATTTCTCAGTTCATCTGTAGTGGTACGAAAAATTGTTTCTAAGTCTAAAGATTGACGAATCTTTTCGACAGTTTTAGCAATAGTTTTTTGAGATTCTGCTGACTTTTCTCTAGCTTTTGCTTTAGCAAGTTGGGCAGATTGTAATTTAACTTGTTCTATATAATCAGCTTGTTGTAAAGCTACCCCTAAATGTTCGGCAATTAATTGGACAAATTCAATTTCTGGTTCTTGCCATTGTCGCGGTTCACTACATTGATGAATACATAATAATCCCCATACTTCTTCACCTTGAATTAAGGGAACTGTTATAGTAGCACAAACTTGTAATTGTTCTAATATCTTGATGTAACAATCACTGATAACATCTTCATAAATATTAGATATGACTTGAATTTTCTCTGCTGTAAAATCAGCTATTGTATAGTCAGTATTTACTTGAGTTGCTAATATAGCATTCCATCGTTTATCTACATCTTCATAGGTAAATTCACCTTGCCAACTTTGGTGATGAATAAAGCGAAATACGGTGACTCTATCGGCATTGAGTAACTGACGCACTTCTGTAACTGTAACTTTAAAAATAATATCTATATCCAGTGATTCTCTAATATGAGCAATTACTCTAGATAAAGCTTTATATTTTTCCGCTTGATTCAACGAAAATGTGATATTTGTTTGATATATTTGTTGGGAGGTTGGTTGTTTGAGTTCCATCTTAAAAGTATTCTCCATTCCCAATGAGATTTTGAATGGTTTTGGTCTGATTCTAATGTAGCAATAAATATTGGTATTTGCTGATATAGCAGGAAGCAGAGGGAAAACTCTGAATCGTGTATGATTTTTAACTTTCAGTTTGTTAAAACTTAGGCATTTTAAGGAAATGTAGGGGTTTGAGATTGCTTCCTTGCGTCGCAATGACGGTATTTGAAATAGGTTTTATGTCAATCCAGTTTGTATCTGCCTCAACTGCATAGACTTTTAATCAATATAGATTTATGTAGGGAAAGGAATAGACTATTTCCCTACATAGACGGTATTTAACGGAACATACAGCAATATAAGTGCTGTAAGATAATCATTTTCGCTTAGTTGTGCTACGTCGAGTTGAGCGGTTTTCGTCATCCAGAAGACGGCGATCGCGCCAATCTGCTAATGTTAGATAAACTACACCACCAGTGACTCCTACTAGCAAGACTACGGCAAATAAAGCCAAAATGCTCAGAAATGGACTTTCCACGATGATTCTATAGTCCGTTGCGTCCCCAAACTACCATAGCAATTGACCAAGTAAACACGGTCAACAGTGATACCCAACCCAGTGTCAAAATCATAGTTCTACTTTTCAAATAATTACAAAAGGTCTCTAATATTTATCATACTGGGAAAAGGCGGTTGATTCATTAACTCTATCGGAGGTTTGGCAATATCATGGAATTGATGGCAGAACGGTTAGAATCCCTCAAAGCGGGGGTTATTGGCAGCATATCTTTAGGTTTAGCTTTCTTTATTACCAATTTGATGAATATTTTATGGCTGGGAAAGTATTTTCCTATACTTAATAATGCTCAAATTCAATCCATAAATATAGAGATGTTATTAAGTGGTACTATAGCGGGCTTTTCTGGTTTTTTATTTGGTGTTACGTACCGCTATATTATCCGCGTAGATACAAATCCTCACCTCAAAACTGGGGGAATTTGGGCTTTTGGTTTAGTCAGAGGATTAACTCAAATAGAAACTGGTTGGGTTCTTAATAATTCTATTTTCCCTTTTTTAATCTTAGCAGGAGAAAGTATTCTCTGGTTTGCTCTCGCGGCTATTGCTTTGGATACTGCAATGTTAAAAAAATGGCTTAAACCTTTTTCTTAAACTTAAATTGTTCTCCTCTCAGAAGTTAGCAAGAGGAGCAATGATATACTTTTAAATATTGTCTAAAAACTGAGGAAATATTCAATGGTTTTTCATTATTTTCTAATTTGGTTAGTAAAAATCTTCTCGTTAATGATTGTAACCCGTTAATTATATCCATTGATGACAATGATAAAGACTGTTTGATCTCATCTCTAGATATAGGTTGATCATTTTGAATAATTGTTAATAATATCTTTTTTTCAATATCTGATAATTTCATCCAAATTGAATCAAAGAGACATTTAAAATCTTCTGTTAAGATTAAATTATTTTCTTTGATAAATTCTGATACTTCACCCTGAAACACATCTTTAATTAAGATACTGATATACTGTAAATATTTAGGATGACTTTCATATAATTTAATTAATTCTAGCCAAGTTTCTTCATTTTTTAATCCTTGATTTTTTAAGATTTCTGTAGCTGCATGATTTAAACCTGATAGGTCTAAGGAATGAATCGGGTAAAGTTCATTATCTAAGGATATCATTTCTTGGCATTTTTCCTGACTAATTAAAATTAAACAACTTTGATGTTCAATTTCTGTAATCATTTGTAGGAATGTTTGATAATTTTGATATTCTGATTGATATTGTCCTGTATATTGTTGAGGTGTAAATATTTCTTCTAGGTTGTCGATAATAATTAAGCAGCGTTTTTGATTGAATAATTCTAAGGTTTGTTTTAATAAGTTGTTGGTATTTATATTTTTATTATTTCCGTTTAATTCTGTGAAAATTTCTGTAAGAATAGAGTTTAAGGAATTAGATAATTTAAGATTTTTCCAGATAATTGCATCAAAGGGTATTGTGTGAGTATCAATGAAGTGTCTCACGAGGGTAGTTTTACCAACTCCTGTAATTCCTAAGATGGAAATTAAGCGAGTGTTGGAGTTTTCTATCCATGCAGATAGGGTTGCTAGTTCGTTGTTGCGTCCGTAGAAATGGGCGATTTTTGGGGATTGTTTGAGATTTATGTAAGTTGTTTTTTGTTTAATTTGCTCTTCTTTATTAACTTCTATTTTTTGAGTATCTGTATTATTTGGACACCAATTAACATGATTTTTTATTCCTATTCCCAGAATTTGCTGATTAAATGAACTAGCTAATCTTTCTATAGACCAACAAAAATTAGCTTTAGTAACTTCTGTACCTAATTCTTTTCGCAGGATTTTATACAATTCACGACTAATATTTCCAATATAATTTTCACTTTCATAGCCAAATTCATCAGCAATTTCACTATAAGTTTGACTGTGCCAAATACCCTTAACAGCACTTCTTTGTAAGTCCGTAAGATGATTTCCGGTGTGTTTAAAGACTAGCTCATCAACTACTTGTAACACTTCTGTAACAGTCATCATAACTAGGTCTGGTAAGGATTATATCTATCTCTAGACTAATCTAGGATTAGATTATCAAGGGTTTTTGAGGGTTTGTATTAATATTTTTTTTACAAAAGAGAGTAGGAAACAAAGTATTTTATCAGTATTGGTCTTGTTGTGCTTGTGCAACAATAGTGTAAAGGCAAGGTAAGTAACAATTGCCAAGCTTATATATTGATGGAGATTACCAGAAGAGGACAAGTGAATCAGTTTAAAACCCTTATTTACGAACAAGAGTTAGAACACATAGCAGGATGGGTTCAAGAATATCCCAACTTAGAAACAGGTGGAGATTTGTTTGGCTTTTGGACTCATTCAGGTTTTCCTGTTGTTCAGTTTGTTCTAGGTCCTGGAAAAACTAGCAGACATAATCCAACTAGTTTTTATCAAGATAGAGAACATTTAATTAAAGCAGGAGAAATTCTCAGACAGAAACATGGCCTTCAGCATATTGGAGAATGGCACTCTCATCATCAGATGGGATTAGCACGACCTAGTGGGGGTGATGAACAGACTGTTTTTAATGCCTTAAGGCAATACAAGTTTCCTAAGTTTTTGCTATGTATTGCTAACTTACATTCAGAAAGGGAAATTATTGGAAGTAAGTATATAGTTAATGTTGGTGCTTTTTTATTTACTCCTTCATCTCCTAGTTATCAAACAGGCTCTTGGGTAGTATTACCTGATAAAAGTCCCATTCGTCAAGGATTATGGGGCGATAATCCAGGTTTATTGAGGACTTGTATACCTAATAAAA
This sequence comes from Cuspidothrix sp., assembly GCA_046080565.1. GTDB lineage: Bacteria > Cyanobacteriota > Cyanobacteriia > Cyanobacteriales > Nostocaceae > Cuspidothrix. The sequence continues at coordinate 16,921 of JBJTUF010000235.1, forward strand.
ACTGGAACGTTTACAAAACAACATTAGAAGAACAAAGATTGATTTCTACTGAACCAATTGAGATATCCAAGGATATATGGTATTCAACAATGAGAGGTAAGGCTTTATTAAAAGAAATTTTTGATGGCTTAAAAAACAGTTATCAAAATTGTGAAATGTTCCGTACTCCATTGGAAGAGATTTATTTTACATTTGAGAAAAATCATAATGATAGATATGGATATGTAAAGGCTGATAAATGGCGTGTTGATATTCCTAATAGTTTCCCTCAACTTTCACCGAAAATAAGGATCAATGAGCGTCCATCATCAGGAATAAAAGATTGGAATGGGGAATCTCAATTTGTGAAGCAAATCGAAGCTTGTATCCAAAGATATTACAATGGTGAATGGAGTAAATAATTATGTCATGGAATCAATTGCAGCGTCAAAGGTTAGCCTTGGAGAAGGAAATTCTATATACCTATTTTCCTAAATTTAGCTGGATTAATCCCATTGATTCTAATAATACAAGAATTGAAGGAGAAGTGAAAACTAATGTAGGTAATGTCTATAAACTTCGAGTCTATGTTCCTTCTGATTTTCCTAACTCTTTACCAGATATGGTTGTCATCTATCCATATCCGTTAAAAGGTTATCAAGGACAAGATATGAAACAACATGAAACGAGTGGTAGTATGCACACTTTAACTCCCAGAGATGGGTATGTGAAGATTTGCCACTATCGAGATTGGTTGCCTAATATAACCTTATATAAAGTTGTTCTTAAAGGTCGTATTTGGTTAGAAGCACTCGAAGCACACAAAAGAACAGGTCAACCAATTGACGCTTTTTTATCACATATGCAGTCAACACAAGATTAAAAGGAAGCAAAATCATGAGTCAAGCAGAATCTCAAGAAGTTCAAAATTACTTACAAAGAACAGTTCTAGCAGGAGAGACTCCTGAAGATCAAAAACTAGTTTTTGACCCTACAACAGGTGAGTTAGTTGTGCAACAAAAGAATGCAAAACTACCTAATCCTGATGCAGTGGTAGCTGACAATATTGCTGAAGAAGGTTTTTTCTGGAGAAACTTTTTTTGTGGAGATATACAAAAAAATTACATTGCTTAGTCAGAAACAAGTGAATTGAATATTAGGAGTGAAGAACAAATGGAAGAATTAATAGAAGTTATAAGAGGTACTGTTGAAATAGTTGAAACTGCCCTAGAAGTTAAAAATGTTATTCAAGATGTTCATAATTTTCTACAAGAAACTGTTCTGGAGGGGAAAACACCTCCAGATCAACAACTAATATTTGATCCTATGACAAGTGAGTTAGTTGTGCAAAGGAAGAATGAAAGAGCATCTAATCCTGATGCTGTAGTAGCTGATAACATTGCTGAAGAAGGTTTTTTTGCAGAAACTTCTTTTGTATATATGCACGAAGACCAAATTTCAACTATTTATCAAAGGTGGAAAGTATCCCAAATTAATCAAGTTCCTGCGGTAGCTTTTGGATTTGATGAGGGAGAAGTATTTCATGTATATACCTCACAACCTAAAGCTCATTTTGCGGGTATTCCTGTTACTTCAGTTATTCAATTTTTACCACAGTTTGGAAATAATGATGAAGTTTTGAATGTAGTTAATGAAATTGTTAATACAAGATTATATCAGTATGAAAAACCATCATATAATGTTATAGTTTTATTTACAATTGAAGAAGATAAATTACAACATCGTGTTTTCATTAAGCAACCTGACGGGTATTTAGTTGAAGGAATTGTGAAATTTATTCCTGAACGTTCTGAGCTTTATTCTAGAAGCCAAGGTTTGCTAGAAACTTCATTGCTTGAAGATTTTAAGGTTGGAATAGTAGGATTAGGAAGTGGTGGTTCTTCCGTAGCAATAGAATTGGCTAAAGCGGGAGTTGGTAATTTTGTCTTAATTGATTTTGATCGCTTAGAGTTAGGAAATGTAGCTCGTCATACTTGTGGAACTGGTGATTTAGGACGTTATAAAACTAAATCTGTTCGAGATTTATTATATGGCAAAAATCCTTATCTCCAAGTAGAAACTGCTGAAATAGATATCAATACCAATCTAGATCAGACTAAACTTTTACTCAAAGATTGTGATTTAATTATTGCTGCAACTGATAATAATCGTAGTCGTTTTAATCTCAATAGTATTGCATTGGAATATAAAATACCTACTATTTTTGGAAGGGCATTAACTCGTGCTTGTGGTGGAGATATTTTAAGAGTTCGTCCTGAAAAAGGACCTTGTTTAGCCTGTGTTTTTACTAAGGATTTTTTGGAATCTCGTCAAGAAGAAGTTTCTCAATTTCGACAAGCTAGAGAGGATAATCCTGCTTATGTTCCTGATAGTGAAGTCAAAGCAACTGTTCAAGTAGGGTTATCTTCTGATATTTTGCCTATATCAAATATGATTGTCAAATTGGCATTAGTCGAATTATCTCGTGGTAAAGATAGTGGTATCAAGTCTTTAGAGGAAGATTTGATTGCAGATTTTTATATTTGGGCTAATCGCCGAGATAATACTTATGAAAGTTGGCCTAAGATGGAATATGGATCAAAAACACCTTCTATTTTACGTTGGTATGGGGCTAGATGGGAACGTAATTTATCCTGTTCAGTTTGTGGAGAAAGACAAGATACAATAAATGGTAATGATGGCTTTTTTGGATAACTGATTTCAAATATCAAGATGATTGAGAATAGATAGAAATTCGTTTTTACATTTTTATATATCAGTAGGAGTTTAGCATTGCTAAACCCCTACTTTGTTTTTTTATAAAAAATGCTATAATCATATTAAAATTACAAAATTCGATGAAAATCGCTCACTATTCTTCCATAGAAATCACACAGGTCAAAAATATCCCTATTATTAGTCGAGATTCGATGTTTGATTCATACAGTGTTAATCTTATATCGTGATATCAATTATTGAGAAGAAATTGCTTTATCTTCTAATAAAACAGTATTTTCTAGCTAAATGTTTTAAATTTCTCTGATATTCAGGAGTTAAATCAATCTTAATTAAAAAAGAATTATTCTGCATCAATTCCTTCCCACATTTTTTCTAAAGGTATTCTTTTTCCTGCTTTTGCTTCTTGCAATGATCTTTTTAAACTCTGTTTTATTTCCTCAATAGGAGTATCATCAGAATCAGATTCAATGTCATCGGATACAAGGATAATTACTCTTACTGGACTAGATGTATAAATCTCTAAAGGTTTATCTAATAATAATTGACCTTTTTCATCAACTGTTCCCATGACTTCAAAAGCTTTCATTACTTGACCTCAAATAGATATGAATATAATTATAGCAAAATAAATATAGTACAAATAATAATCATAATAATTCTAACTCCTCTGTAGCAAGTAGGTTGGGTTGAGGTAACGAAACCCAACATTTTTAATAGTTGTTGATACAGCACTTTTGAAGTAAATGAGGTACACCAATTTTATAAGGTAATTTTCAAAATTGAATTTTAATCTGTGAAATCCTTTAATCCCTCTAATCTGTGATTCTGACTGAATTTTATTTTTCAATCATATTTAATCATCACAAAAAATATAGTGATGTTCTCGCCCAAAACACAGATATGCTCATTTTTATGAATTTTTCAGTAATAATTAACTTAGATTAAAAAAAATTAATATAGATTACAAATAATAACTAACATCATATTTTATTAATTTTATCAGGCAAAATAAGCAGTATGCTTAATAATAGGCAACCTAGTTGTAACTTCCGGTAATTAGGCGTAAAAAAACTTAATATTTATCACTCTTGTGCTGATTAGTATTAGTTTTACTGCTAATTAGTTAATTTATGCCTAAATACTTAACTAAGTTGTTTGGCACATCAGAACAAACATTCTGTTACCTTGCGTGGCGCAGCCATGGCTAAATATTAGCAGCAAAAACCACAAAAAACTTCACGACAAAGACGTAAAAATGATACAAAAAATTTTGCTGGCTGTCTCCGGGTTGGGACACGCGGAAGAAATGCTCAAGAACTTGAAAGAACTACCTGCATTTCGCGGTGCGAAAGTCACAGTTCTTCATGTTGTTCCACCACAAAGCACTGCTGCTGTAATGACCGACAAATGGGAAGAAGGCGGCAAAATTCTCGCTAAAGCTATCCAGTATTTAAACTTAGATCCTAGCCAAGTTTCTTCGATTTTGCGTCAAGGTGATCCCAAGGATGTAGTGTGTCAAGTCGCAGACGAAATAGAAGCTGACTTGATTATTATGGGTTCACGCGGCTTGAAACGCCTACAATCAATTTTATCCAATTCCGTGAGTCAGTATGTTTTTCAATTGTCTTCTCGTCCCATGTTATTGGTGAAAGATGACATTTATGTAAAAAACATTAAGCGAATTATGGTAGCAATGGATAATTCTGAGACTGCTAAAAACTGCTTGAATTTAGCCCTATTCTTACTCCGGGGTGTTTCCGGTGGACAATTGGTTTTAGCTAATGTCAATACAGATTTGGGTGGTAAGTTATCTGGTGTTACTGATCTTAAACCAGATAGAAGTTCTGTATTAGGAATGGCTATGGCAGAAGCGGAAAGACAATCTATAGCGGTGCGCTGTGTCACCAGTAGTGGTAAACCTGGCGAAGAAATTTGTCGTTTGACCAATGAGTTGAATATAGACTTATTATTGATTGGTTCTCCAGATCGTCGGCCATCTATTGCTAAGAGTTTTGTGGATATAGATCGTCTTATAGGCGCATCTTTATCTGATTATGTTCGCATTAATGCTACTTGCCCAGTTCTCTTGGCGCGAACTGTTGGATAATCTCTTCATACAAATTAGTGCTGAATAAATAAAAACCCCTGAACTATATAGTTGAGGAGGTTTTTATTCTATAAAGAAATTGAGCAAGCCAAAACCACCGAGATAAAGTATCGGAGCGTGGGGGAAATACTTAATTGTGCTTTAGAAGGTGGATGTAAGCGACCGTCTTGCCCCTTTAGGAGGAGTTCAACTGACAATAAAATGTTGTAGAATAACATATTATATCACATTCAGGAGGTGATAGAAGTAGTGCTAGTGTTAGAGTACAAAGCCAAATGCAATCAAAGTCAAAAACTAGCTATTAACGAAGCAATCAGGACAACTCAGTTTGTCCGAAACAAGGCTATTCGTTACTGGATGGATGCACCAAAAGAAGCAAAAATTAACAGAATTGCATTAAATAATTACTCAACAGCACTACGAAAAGAATTTAGTTTTATACAGGAATTAAATTCAATGGTTTGTCAGTCTCCAACCGAAAGAGCATGGCAAGCAATCTGTGGATTTTACGAGAACTGCAAAAAGAAAGCTTTACACAAGAAGGGATTCCTAGATTCCAAAAAGATAACCGTTCAGTTGAATATAAAACTTCTGGATGGTCATTACATCCAATAAAAAGACGTATCACTTTTACCGACCAAAAAGATATTGGTAAACTTAAATTATTGGGTAAATGGGATATTCATACATACCCAATCAAGTTAATTAAAAGAGTTAGAATTGTTAAACGTGCCGATGGTTAAGAACCGAGAATAGCTGATGGTGAGATAGTTTTAGATGTTGGTTTAGAGTATTTTTACTCTGACTCTAATGGACATCATGAACCAAATCCTCGGCTTTTAAGAAAATCCGAGAAATCCATCAAATACGCTCAACGTCGGATTTCCACCAAAGAAAAAGGTAAAAATCAAAGACGAAAAGCAAGACAACCCACATTCCGCACCCACAACTGTCACACCCCAAGGAAACGGATGTATTTAGTACATAAGACCTAATTGTTGAAAGAATTTGTTGAAGCTAAATAGAAATAATTACTATTAAGTTAGAAATACAGTTAAGAAACATGAC
>JBJTUF010000236.1:0-9251 GCA_046080565.1 Cuspidothrix sp.
GCCTAAATTTCAACATTTTCTCTTACAGTCAACTACAATTTGGTCTCCTAAGTCAACTATATCAATGGTTTTGCTGTTCTTCCTCATCTGGTTGGAATTTTTACTTTAATATTTTAGCATACTATGTACTGATGAACCTTATTTATTTCCTTTGATTAATAACATTAAATGATCTTTCTTTGAGAAAATTCTTTAGAATATTCTAACCAGCGTCGTCTGCAAAACAAGCCAATCATTACTACCATGAATATTATTTCTAAAGGAGTAATTATATTCCAGTGTCCAGACATTTTTTCTACAATATGCCATAATGGAAAAAACATAGCTGTATAGGTTAATTTATGTAATCTCTGCCAATTATTTTTCATTTTTTTGATACTCCAATTATTAGAAGTAAATGCCAGCAACGCAAAAATAATTAATGTAATTGTTCCTTCCAAAGAAATTTGATACATTTGTGGATCAAATAAATCTACATTTCTCTTGATCACCATTAATCTTGTATGAATTAGTGCCAATAAAAATGCCAAAATACTTAATTGACGACGATATTTTAATAAATTAATCGTCATTTTTGCTTTTTTGATTTGTGGTAATACTGTTCTAATAGAACTAGGTAATAAAGTGAAGATATAAGTTATTAATGAAATAAAGCCTAATAAATTTGCTGAGGGAATTGAGGTATCTATTAACATGATAGTTGCATCCTTTGATTCAATTAAACTACGGTTAGTTGGTAATTTGATGTATAAATAATTTATTAATGAATATTGTCTTTAAATAATAAAATTTCTCAAATTTAAAAAAAGAAAATTGATACCTGATTAAACTAGTACGACATGGCGTAAATAACCTAAGCATTAAAAATGCCTGAAAAGCTAGGAAAATAACGCCTTGCGGTACTTAGAATCTTGTTTCAAGTTGAATGTACAGACTTGTTAACATCCTTCTGGGCTATTACTTCAAACTGTCCCATACACCCATTTTCAGCTACAGCATCTTGGTGAGGATGAAACATATATTTTCCTGAATACTTAAAAGCAAACTCTAAAATGTGCCTTTCTGCTACACCCATTGTTAAAACATCCGTTTTTTCACTGGGAGTCATGGTCATCCCGGAACGATAAACATCAAAGAAATTAGCGTGCAGGTGAAACGTCGCCGCAGGATCAAATTCAATGATGTTCAGCACGTATAACCGAATTAACTGATTTTGATAAATTTGAATGGGATGGTGCATATAATGATGCGGTACACCATTAAAAGCATAATATTCATTTTTGTTATCATCATTTACATCATACCCAGACATAATTAAAACAATTTCATCAGCAGGAGGACGAGGTTTAGGCGGGTCAATGATAAACATCCCATATAAACCCTTGGCAATGTGGCGAGTAACCGGGGCAACATGACAATGATATAGATGCACACCATAGGGTTCAGCATCAAATTCATAGATAGCCGCTTTACCATTGCTCACAGGCCGTACTCCATCCATTTCTGCGCGATGAATTCCATGAAAATGTAAAGAGTGAGAATGTCCAGCTTTATTGAGAAAAAGTATTCTTATTCTTTCTCCCTCTTTTGCCCGTAGCGTAGGTCCGGGGATACGCCCGTTTAAGTCCCAAATGTTGTAGGAAACAGCACTATTAAGCTGGATGGTGGAAGTTCCGGCAACTAATTCAAATTCGCGGATTGTCCGCCCATTTTCCTGTTTAATTGTCCCATAATCAAAATCTCGTAACACCTCCATGGGGTTAGTAGCACCATTAGCGGCTGCCATTTCCATGGGTGGTATTCTCACTTTAGCATGATTTTTGCTGCCTAATATTTGCCAAAATGCCCCTGCAGTAATAATTCCCGCACCAGAAACCCCCAACTTTAGCAGTTGGCGACGAGTCCAAATTTTATCTTGACTAAGGGTGAAGTTATCAGACATGAGACTTTTAGGGATGTGCGGGGGAAAATGCGAGTTATTTGCAATTAGCTTTAGGTATATTATCCAAAGTAGGAATTATTGTCAATAACTTAAAAAATTTATTTTCAGGGCTATTCTTGGTATATTGGTATATTTACTCTTGCCTAAAACCTAGTCTATGGAATAAGGTGCTAGGATTTTGACAATGACTGCTGGTGTCAATGATATGTTGTTGTTATTAACCAGCAAAGAACACTTTATTTTGATAAATTAGCCCAACTATTTATGGGAGTTGACAAATGACTGCTTTTTCTCCTACTTCAGTATTACAAAAAACTGCTGGCATTACCCTTTCTAAACCAGTACAGGTAACACTCTATATGATGTTATCTTCTTTAGTTATTTGGACTGTGTTTTTCTCTACCTATCCACCAGCGCATAACACAGCACATTCAGCGCGTCACCATGCTTTAGGCGTGGCCTGTCATTAAATTTATCTTTGGATAATTTGCTTATGGTGGGCAATGCCCACTATACATTATTTTTTGAAAAATCAAATATGATTTGTATATAAATAACATATTCCTTTGCAATTTAATCTTAGTTTCCTATGAAAAAATATCCCCTGTTTGCTATTATCAGTGTTGCTTGTATTTGTTTATCAATTTTATATTCTGTGATGGGAGTTTCCCAAACTTCTCAATCTCAAGTTTTATTGACGACAAACCCATCTTTAGAAAAAATTCTCCCTTTTGAAGCTGGTACAGATAGGGAACAATCTCCGGTTAAGTTTACATTGCAAGCTGTTGACGCTGGTGGGAAATTATTAAACAATGCTGTAATTAAATTACAAATTTTCACACCTCTTCGTAATCCTTTTTTAACTACAGATTTTCCTATTGTTGAAGGAACAAAGTTATTAGAACTGGAGACGGTTGCACCTAATGGTAAATTAGAATTTGAGCAAATGTTACCAATTCGAGGTAATTATCAAATTCAAGTCAATGTTTCTCCTTTAGTTGCAAGTGCTTTTGCTAGTTATCAGCAAACTTTGAATTTGAATGTCAGAGAAAATCCAGTTAAATATAAATATTTTGCTGTCATTGCCGCGATTTTATTATCATTAGGATTGTTAGGCGGTTGGGTAATTGGTGGACAAGAGGAAATAAAAGATGGGGAAATTGCCCCGCAGTCTGTCCGGTTGTTGTTAAGTGCATTAACTGTTGTGGCAATTGTAACTCTATTATTTATTAATATCACGGCGGAAGTTGCGGAAGCTCATGGTGATGCACATGAGCATAAAAATGAAAAGATTGCCCCATCAATTAGCCAATCTCAGGGTATGGAGATCAAGATTACAGGTGATAAAATGGCGACTGTAGGAAAATTGGCAACTTTGGCAGTTGAGGTCAAGGATAGCAATACAGGGGCAGCTATTAAAGATGTAGGATTGCAAGTGAAGGCGATCGCATTGGAAGATAATTTAACAGTGTTTGCTTATCAGGGATTTCCTAATTCCGAAGGTAAGTTCACATGGCAGGAACAATTTTTTGATGGCGCACCTCATAAGGTAGAGGTAGAAGCAATTTCTGTACCTGAATCTCCACGTCAATTTCCAGGAGTGAAAGTAACCCAATCTGTGGAAGTCGAGGGAATTGCACCACCAATGTATATCCGGTTGATTGGCTTATTTTATTTTACAGCTATTGTCGGAATAGGAATGGCAATTGGGTTGTTAATTCAGCATAAAAGAGAATTGCCTGTTAGAGGAAATTAAGTAGATAAATAAAGATTTGAATTTATAGTTTTTAACTATAGCGGTTATCGGTTGAATGAGATATCGCTATAATATCCTGTAAATCCTTAAATCCTGTACTTCAACTTCGCTCAGTAACCAGATATCCTGATTTAATGTGAGTTCGACAAAATAATTTGACCCCTCTCCAAACCTCTCCCCGCAACGGGGAGAGGCTTAAAAACTTGATTTTATTTTGCTAAAAAGAAACTAATAAGCCCCTCTCGGACACGGAGAGGGGTTGGGGTGAGGTTCATCGAATTCACGTTGATTTAGACAAGAGGTAGCATCTGGGAAATAACAATTTCTAAATCAGGAAAATCTAAAGGAGATATTTTTTGATGTTCTGTGATAATTTCTTGATTTTGATAACCTTCACTTGTGGGATTTCTAAATACAATTAATTCGCGTTTCACCACATCTAACACCCAATAATCTTTAATTCCTGCTTGAGAATAAGCTTTAGCTTTGATTTCTGTATCTAGTTTGAAACTACTATCTGCAACTTCGATAATTAAATAAATTTCTGCTGGGGTAGGATGATGATCCGCATAGTCTAGGGAATCTATTTTTACTACAGCAATATCTGGTTCTGGTTCAGACCTTTCATTTAATTTTACAGGGTCTTGAATAGCTATACAAGCTTTATGACCAACTCTGTTTTCCAACAACTTATATGTTCTACCCACTGCTGAACGGTGGGCTGTTCCTTTAGCAACCATCCAAATTATTTTCCCCTCTAATAATTCTACTCGTTCACTGGGTTCAAATATTCCTGCTTCAGCCATTCTGTGGTATTCATCAACAGTCCACAGCCGCAATTGTAAGGGTGATTCTGTGGTTTGCATAGTTAATTAAGGTAAATATTTATCCTCTATTATATGATGTTTTATTTGTCAGAATCAGGATGTCCAGGATTTTAGAATTGACAGGATTTTTTATGAGATAATAGACATAAAGACACTGTGAACATACAATGGCTACTCAATTAATGCTTCAACCTTCGTCTTTAATATCTTCTGGTATGAAGATGAGTGAATTTGGTAATATTTATCTATTTAAATTTACCGAAGAACTAGAGATACGGTTTGAAGAACTATTAGAAAAGAAAAAGTCTGATACACTAACTTCTGAAGAAGAAGCAGAATATGTAGGTATATCGGAGTTACAGCGAATATTTACCTTAATTAATGCTCAACTAGCAGCTAAAAGTAAATGGTGTCCGAACCAACTCGACGAATTCCAAGAATTTGGGTAGAACCGGGTTGGCATTCACCACTATCCGATCCTTGTCAAGAATAAAAATCTATATCCTATTAATTTCGGCATCATAGAAATATCGTAAACACACAATAAATTAAATTTTCTAGGAATAGTAATATGTATCAAACAGATCCGCCCCGTTCTCCCCAAGAAGTGTTACCAACGATGTATGATCTCAAAAGTGAAGATCCGGAGGAGAAAGGTTTGCCTGATCAATTTCATTTATTACAACCTCGTTTATTAGACGAAACTTTTAATTCTCCAACTTATCCTAGCAATAAAATATTTACTGCTAGTGATATGAATTTATATTATGATCCAAATCATCCAACATGGTATAAAAGACCTGATTGGTTTGTATCTGTGGGTGTTTCTCCACTTTATAAAAATGGCGATTTACGATTGAGTTATGTAATTTGGCAAGAGGGAATTACTCCTTTTATTATAGTCGAATTACTCTCACCAGGAACAGAAAAAGAAGATTTAGGGCAGACTTTACGAGATGTGGAAAAACCGCCGACAAAATGGGAAGTTTATGAACAGATTTTAAGGATTCCCTATTATGCCATTTTTGATCATTATAAATATGAATTTAGAATGTTTAAATTAGATGGTGGACGTTATGCGGAAATAGATTTATTATCATTAAATAATCGTTTTTGGATACCAGAAATAGAGTTAGGTTTGGGAGTTTGGGAAGGAATTTATAATAATATTCAGCAGCCTTGTTACGGTGGTATGATGTTTCTGGTAATTGGGTTTTGACTCCAATAGAACAGGAAAGAAAACAGAAGGAAAGATTGATAGAACAGTTAAGAAAGCTTGGAGTAGAACCTGATATTTAATTTGTCAGAATCAGGATATCCAGGATAATGAAAGTGATTGGAGATAAAAGTAATTAAAAATCATGCTTCAGTAGAACCAGCTAAATAATTCAAAGTTGGTAGTGAGGAATTTATTCCTCATTTGAAGACTGAAGTTGTCACTACGAAATTATGATATTAAGATGAGATAAATAAACCGAATTGCTTTCCAACCCAGATTCAACAAATCTTAAAACATATTCAATATGGTATCTACTCCTGCACGATTTTCTGATATTCAAAATCATTGGTCACGACCATTTATTGAAGCTTTAGCTGGACGGCGCATTATTAGTGGCTATCCCAATGGTACTTTTCGCCCAGATAGTCCGGTGACTCGTGCTGAATTTGCAGCTATTATCGCCGCAGTATTTTCTCAACCAGTCAAACGGGAATATGTGCCTTTTGTTGATGTTCCTAATACACATTGGGCAATAAATGCAATTAAAAAAGTCTATGAAACAGGATTTTTGACAGGATATCCAAATAAGCGGTTTGGGATAGATGATAGTATTGCTAAAGGGGATGCTTTAGTAGCTATAGTTAACGGCTTAGATTCTATTTTGAAGGGTAAAGTTGAACCTGATCTAGTAAATAAACTAGCAGAAATATATCAAGATGCGGCTTTGATTCCTTACTATGGAATTAATCAAATTGCTTTAGCGACTAGACTGGGTTGGGTAGTAAATTATCCCAATCAGAAAATACTTAATTATAGAACAGCCGCTACCCGTGGGGAAGTAGCTGCTATTGTTTATCAAGCTTTAGTATTTTTAAATCGAGCAGAAAAAATTGCTTCTAGTTATGTTGTTGTACCACCTCCTCTCCCTGTAGTCGTTAATACTGTTAAAGTCAGTCATCGGCGAGAGTTTCGAGGTGCTTGGGCTGCAACGGTTTGGAATAGTGATTGGCCTTCTAAAGCTGGTTTAACTGTAGAACAGCAAAAAGCGGAATTAGTAGCAATTATTCAACAATTACAAGCTTTGAATTTCAATGCTTTAGTTTTGCAGGTTAGGCCAGAAGGAGATGCTTTATATGCTTCTAATCTAGAACCTTGGAGTGCTTGGATTACAGGAACTCAGGGAAAAGCACCAGAACCATTTTATGATCCTTTAGAGTTTGCGATCGCTGAATGTCATAAACGCAATATTGAATTACACGCTTGGTTCAATCCCTATCGCGCTAGAGCTAACAGCAAAGTTAATCCTGTTCATCCCCACATTGCCGTCACTAACCCTGACGTTGTTTATCCCTGGGGTACTCAACAATGGATGGACCCAGGCGCAAAAGTAGTTCAAGACCGAGCCTATAATGTCATCATTGATGTTGTGCGCCGTTATGAGTTAGATGCAGTTCATCTAGATGATTATTTTTATCCCTATCCCATATCTGGTCAAAATTTTCCCGATCAAAAAACCTATGTAGCTTATCAAGCTAGTGGTGGTAGACTCAGTTTAAACGATTGGCGACGGGAAAACGTTAATCAAATGGTATTGCGGCTATCCCAAGGAATTAAAACCACCAAGCCTCATGTTAAATTTGGTATTAGTCCCTTTGGTATTTACCGTACTGGAGAACCCGCAGGAATTGCTGGTTTAGATGCCTATAGTGTCCTCTACGCTGATTCTAAAAAATGGTTACAGCAAGGTTGGATAGATTATATCGCCCCTCAACTCTACTGGCGTACAGATCAAACCAAACAAAGTTATGAAGTCTTGCTGAAATGGTGGACAGAAATTAATACTCAAAAGCGTCACGTTTATGCAGGTAACAATCTGGGACAACTAGATGGTAAAGACTGGAAAAATAGCGAAATTGCCAAACAAATTCAGATTTCCCGCAATTTAGAGGCTAATTTATCCTTAGGTAATATCTTTTTCAGCATGAGTGGTATCGAGGAAAACCGTCAAGGTATTGCAGACGAATTTAAAACCTATTATCCCACCCCTGCCCTAACTCCTACCATGTCTTGGAAAACCGCGACCACACCGCCACCACCCCAAAATCTGAAATTTATTGATGGTAAATTAAATTGGCAACCAGGAAATGATCAACCCGTGCGTTCCTGGACTTTGTATCTGCAAACTGGCAATAATTGGCACATTAGACGTATTTTATCTGCTGGAACTACCTTTGCCACAGTTTCCCCTGGAACTTATGCTGTATGTGCCGTAGATAGACTAGGAAATGAAAGCGAAGGCGTGACAATTACCGTAACTTAACTGATATGTTGCACTATTATTATTACTGCAAAAATAACCATCCATAACCCTGATAATTTTCTAGGGTTGGCATTGTCCAACTTAAAATACAAATTAATTGAGAATTTTTTGTATTTCATCAGATTTATCTTCGTCTTCTCCGAAATCGCCAAACTTGACGTTGTAGATAACAACAGTAAGGCAAATTGAGCTATGGGGATGAATTGATAGTTAAAAATATAATTGTCTTCCTCCCCAAGGACAAATTCTGCACTAAAGCTAGAGTTTTTGAGATATTGATATTTACATATTTTTGCCTAAAAAAAGCCGAAAAATTGATTTAGTAGGAAGTTTTCAGTATCAATAATATATAAAACTTTTAAGGGAATTACTAAGTATCAATCCTTATTTTTTATTCAATAAAAATCTGAGTGTAGTAGCTAATTTTTTGAGAGGAAAAAGCAGGTGTTTAAACATATTTCTAAATTAATGAATCATCAGCCATTAAAAGTCACGATGCTGAGTTTGATGTTAGCTATTACTGGTATTGTAGGTGTTAGCTATACAGGTGAAACACATCAAAAACTACTCTCATCAACAGCCCAAGCAAATACTTATCATCAGATACCTACTGAAGAATTAACAGAAAATATTACAACATTATCTACAAAATCTAGAGAATTAAATATCAAAGGAAAAGTACAATTTCCCGATCAAGATGGTATTTATCTCTATGGACAATCTGCACAACCAAATCAATTAGGAGAAGGTTACATCCTGTTTCAAAAACAGCAAAATAGAATCATTGGTGCTTTATATGTACCTCAATCTGAGTTCAGTTGTTTTCAAGGAACTTTAGCCAAGTCAGGAGAATTAGCAATGACAGTCAAGAGTTCTCCAGGTGAAGTTGGTGCTATTGAAGTTTCTACCAGAAGCAGAATTCCTCAAATTAGTGATGATACTTCAGAAACTTATGCTCATTCAATTAGTTTGCAAGACTATTATCAGTTAACTTCTGTGAGTGCAAATGATAGAAATATATTGCAAATGTGTAAGCAGGAAATTAGATATAGAACTAATATTTGATTTTTGAAATATGCGTAGGGTGTGTTAGCGATAGCGTAACGCACCATTATCAAGGGTTTGGTGCGTTACGAACTCCGTTCTAACACACCCTACAATACCTAATTTTGTTCAAAACTCAAATA
>JBJTUF010000237.1:0-6522 GCA_046080565.1 Cuspidothrix sp.
TGCTCGACTTGGTGGTTGGTCTGGCTATCGCTCTCAAAAACCTCCCGGAATTTCTACTTTAGTTTGTGGGCTACAGAGGTTTGAATCCTTCTTTCAGGGCTGGAAACTCTCTCTGGGTAAGGATGTGTGTACACCGTAGACTTTCTAAGGGGGATTGGGAGGGGGTATTTAAAAATAAATTACAGACTTTTTGAGTTAAAAAAGGTTGTCCTCCAGTCCAATTTAAAATCGCTTTGAGTAAGGTTTCAGGATTTTTAGTTTGATGAGAAAATCCATTTATTAAAGGTAAGGCTTCTGTAAATTCAAAACCTGTTAATTCAATGCCTTTACCAATATTAAAAGGAGTCCGCTTTTTATCTTGAATTAATTCTGAAGGGGTAGCAACTCCCAACAATACAAAGGTAATGCGGTTATATTCAGGATTATCAACTCTCAAGTTAAAAAAGGCACGAATTAAAGCGAAAAAATCGTCAACAGGAAATTTTAAACTGAGAATACTATCAATTTCATCAACAAAAATTACAATTTGTGTAGGAACTAATTTTAAAACTTGATCAATAAATTTACCAAAAATCTGCACATTAGAAAGTCGTTTATTTTCTTCCCATAAAGCATCTAAATCAAATTTATCTTCTAATTTTAAACTTTCAGAAATATTATTAATAATGCCATTATACCATTGTTCCGAAGTTAATCCTGATGTGCCAATAGCAGTTAGATCAATGGCTACACAAGCAATTTCTTCAAGTTGTAATCTTTGCATTGTTCTAACTCGCAAACTAGATTTTCCCATCTGTCGAGAGTTCAAGACAAAACAAAAATCTCCCGCTTTTACAGCTTGATATAAATCCTCATCAGCTTTGCGGGTGACGTAGGTAGGTGCATTAGGAGGAAGACTACCACCAAATTGATATTGATAATTTTGGGAAGTCATATTTTTATGCTACATCAGTTAAAAGGACGGTTAGAAACCACATTTACACAGGCAAAACCAACCTTCTTGAGTTCAAAAACTTTAATTTTATATTAGACTTTGTTTGTGTAGAAAGGTTCGCGGTATTGTGCTGGAGGTATCAGCAATATTCTATTCGCCAAGGCTTTGATACAAGATCATTATAGGTAAAATCTCAACTTCACTCAATAGACATCTGGTAGAAATTAAATTTGCATCACCTGAAACTCTTGTAAGAGGGTGTTTTAAAAGTCCATTTCGCCCCCTAAATCCCCCAAGTTTGGGGGACTTTGAAATTCTTATTCCCCCAGAATTGGGGGTTAGGGGGCGATTTGATAGCGAAGCGCTCCGTAGGAATCACTTGTGTGTACACGGTAGCTTGCTAAGGGGGGTTAGGGGGGATCTGTAAGTGTCTAAAATCACAACCTAAAACTTTTCAAACAACCTCCAAGGACAATTCATGAATTGTCCCTACATTCTATTTTGCAGATCCTTCCTCCTACCTCTTGCCTTCTGCTGTACTTACTTAGATTTTGCTTCCAAGCTTTCCAAACGGCTTTTCAATTCCTGATTTTGTTGTTTGATTTGATCCAGTTCCTCACGTAACTGACGCAGAGTTTTATCTGTACCAATGTTCTTTTGTACTTTTCCAACTTCTTCCTCTGCATAGCGACGGACGCGGCCATCTGCGGTTTGGTTGGCTAAAGATTGCAAAATGCCGATCGCTTTTGGAGTTTCCATTTGTCCCAAGGCTGTCAAAACGGCTACCTGTGTTAAAAAGAAAGTTTCTCTGGCTATTTCTGATAACCGATCTAAAATGCGTTCGATATTAGCGGGGGTTTGGCCTGTGGAAATTTTGCCTAAAGCGCGAATTGCTGATAGTCGTAATGGTTGGGGTATGCCGATTTTGGTGTATTCCAGGACAATATTTAAAGCTACTTCCGAGGTTTTAAATTCTGCTAAACCAGCGATCGCGCCACTACGGACAACTTCATTCCAACCTGCTCTGTCTTCTAGCACAGATTTGAGTAGTTTAATTACCTTATCTTCATGGGGTTTATCTTCTAAATTAGCAGCAGCGATCGCCGCAATAGTCCGACAAGCTGTAGCTTCTACATAGTAGCTCTCATCACCATCTTGAACAAAACTTTTCACCGCTTTATAACTATGATGGGTTTTAATTTGCGATAAAGAACCAATTACCGCCCGACGGACAAAGGGACTAGGATCTTTTAACCCCACTATTAAATTATCAAAAACTTGATCTAATTGAATTTCCGCCAATTGTTTAGCAACTTCTACCCGCACACCCCAAAACGGATCATTTTTCAGTGCTGATGATAATGCTTGAGTGGCTTCTAGTCCGCCTTTTGTGGCTAAAGCTTCCGCGGCATAAATACGAGAAATGGGGTGAGGATCAAATTCTAATTGGGCTTTTAATTCCGCAATAGGAAATTCTAATTTGACAGTTTTTAAGTAATTATTACCCACATCAAAACTAATGAAATCAGGTTTTTCTATTAAGGGGAAATAAAAACTTTGTTCCTTTTCATGAACCCGCACCGTAAAAGTTGTTAATTTGGAGTTTTCTTTATATCCAAAACCAATGGGAATTTTGAGATTAAATAAATCCTTACTATCAGCTTTAGCTTGGGTTTGGGTGACAGTCACCTTAGCTAAATTTGCGTCACCATCCCAGGAATAAGCGACTTTAAAATCAGGATGGCCACCACGATAGACATATTGATCAAATAGGAAAGCTAAATTCCGGCCTGTAGCTTTTTCAATTGCCCTTAATAGGTCTATAGTTTCCACAGTTTGATGGGCGTTATCTTGAACAAAGGTGTGGATAGCTTGCCAAAATAATTCATCGCCTAATTCTGCCCGAATCATGTGATAAACACAAGATCCTTTTTCATAAATATGGCGGTCATAAAGTTCGATCGCTTCTCGATAAACATGAGTTACCATCGGTCTACGGTAACGACTGCTATCTTCACTTAAATAACTCCGCGCTTCTGATAAGCGATAATAGGCCGCTTCTTGGTCGCCATATTCCCGTTCGGTCCACATCACCTCAGAATAGGAAGCCATTCCTTCCTTAATCCAAGCATGAGACCAATGTTTAATAACTACTAAATCTCCAAACCATTGATGTGCTAGTTCATGGACGACTAAACTTTCGGTATTGCGATTATCTAATATTGCCCTGGCATCTAGCAAACAGCGATCGGTTAATAGGGTAGTGGAAGTATTTTCCATACCCCCAAAAATAAAATCATCTACACAAACCTGGGCATATTTGGGGAAAGCGTAAGCATAACCATACTTT
Organism: Cuspidothrix sp.; assembly: GCA_046080565.1. Taxonomy (GTDB): domain Bacteria; phylum Cyanobacteriota; class Cyanobacteriia; order Cyanobacteriales; family Nostocaceae; genus Cuspidothrix. The sequence continues at coordinate 3,285 of JBJTUF010000237.1, forward strand.
TCGCTCAAGAACTCGATCATTTGGGGAGTTTTGCCCATACTGCGTTTTGCATCGGCTTCTCGTCCCTTCTCGACGTAATAGGTAACGGGTTTACCTTGCCATTCATCCCGAATTTCAGCAAAGTCACCGACGGCCAAAGTCATCAAGTAGGTAGGATGAACTTGTTGTTGTGACCAATGGTAGGTTTTATACTCGCCACTGTCTACAGTTTCGATTAGTTCACCGTTGGAAATAGCTACAAAGAGGTGAGGAACGCGGACACGAATTTCTGAGGTGGATAATTGTCCGGGATAGTCGAAACAAGGAAACCAGTAGCGAGAGTCTTCGTCTTCGCCTTGAGTCCAGACTTGGGTGGGCTTGTGGGGATAGTGTTTGTCTGGTTGAATAAAGTAAATACCACGTTGGGGTTTTTCGGCGGCGTAGGCGATCGCAATTAACAACCTCTGCCCGATTTTAGTAGGTTGGGAGAGTTGAATACAGAGTTTTTCCCCATCATACTCAAATTTTTGTTCAACTTCGTCTACTTGTACAGACTTGATCTGCAAATTTACCGCATCCAAAGTTAAGCGCTCAATCCCATTACGGACTGGTAATAACCGAATACTACAAGTTCCATAACAACTTTGATTAGGGATATCCAAAGCAATATCCAGAAAAATATGTTCTACCTGTCCCGGTCGGTCAGGATTATAGTGTGGTTTTGCTCCTGGCAGTTCAAAACGTTTGTGTGTGGTCTTTTCACTATCAAAATAATGCTGCGACATTGATTATTACTAACCTTCTAATCCTAAAAAGTCTACGGGAATGCAAGTTATACAAGGAGAAAAGTGTAGCGTTCTATGACATTTTACTCTCAGATGTTGGTAGCATAGCGGCTATCTCATCTCAAGCTGGATACAGCTAATCTAGCTGTTGTTGTCATACTCAAAACCCACAGGTATCGAACTTTTCTTTGTCTTGGTGCAAGAGGATCTTGCTCCGTGATTCATTCTTATTGAATACAAATAATACTGATTATCCATATAGGTTTAGAATACCTGGGGAGTGAAAAATTGACTTTTGTTTTCAAATGAATAAGATATCATTTGCGGATTCATTCCTGACCATAGTGGAGTATTATTTAGAGCCAATTACAATTTATTGGTGAGCATAAACCTTGGATTATATCAGTAAATACCCTGTGATTAACAAAAATTAATGATAAAAAAAATATTAAGAATCACAACTTAGGAGCATCACGTTTTTTCTCCCGTTGATTGTAAACTGTGTCTAGCAATAGGGTATATTTCCATCTTTTATACTCCAAATGCCATATCTGCTAACATCTACTCAATTGCTAAAATCCTGACAATATAATTGTTTTCCATAAATTATGACCTAGACAAATTTCCCAACCTAGCCGTAAGAGTTGATAAAAAATTAGTTACAAAATTTACAAATACAAGGATAATTTACTCATGTCTGAGAAAAAATCATCGTTTTTAATTCCCGTAATTGGTACTGTTGTTATTTTAGCGGGTGGTATAGCAGCTTATATGTATTTCAAGGGTAGTGGAAGTAGTTCCAACCCTTTAAGTAGTGCTAAGTTAGTACCTGCAACTGCATTAATGGCAACTTACATTGATACCAAACCAGAATCTTGGGATAAGTTAAAAAAATTTGGCACACCAGAAGCGCAAAAAATTATCACCAAAGGATTACAGGATGTCAATCAGCAACTTTTGAACGATAAGACTATCTCTTACGAAGCAGATATTAAACCTTGGGTGGGTGGTGTAATGATTGCGGTATTACCACCCGATAACCAAAAAACCTCTCAGGTAAATTTACGCGCCTCCCAACAATCTAATATTCTTTTAGTAGTAGATATTCAGGACAAAATTGCAGCCTTAAATTTTGCCAATAAGCTCAAACAGCAAAAAAATGTCAAAACTCAAGAATCGGACTATAAAGGTGAAAAAATTATCGAAACTAAAGGTCAAGGCGAACCAAGCTATACAAGTGTTTTGAATAATAACCATTTGTTGTTCACATCTAGTAAACAAGCTATAGAAAAGGCTATTGATACCTTTAAAGGGGACGCTTCCTTTGCGACTAAAGCAGGTGCAAATGAGATTCTGAGTAAAGGTGTAGATGTGAAAAATAGTTTGGCACAAATTTATGTTCCTGATTATGGCAACATGATAGAAAAAATAACAGCTTTAAATCCTCAGTCTGCAAAATTGCCTCCACAAACATTGGCTCAAATTAAGCAAGTAAAATCTCTCGTCGCAGGTGTGGTAGTAGATGATATGGGCTTGAGATTTAAAGCAGTGGTGAATTTAGATCCTGAATTAAATAAATTGCAATATCAAACTACTCCAGCCAAAATTGTGGGACAATTTCCTAGTGAAACATTTGCTTTAGCTAGTGGACAGGGAATTAATAAAACTTGGCAAACTTTTGTGGCACAAACAAAAGATTATCCTGACTTAAATCAAGGATTACAACAAGCGCGGACACAGTTAAAAAGCCTACAAATTGATTTAGATCAAGATATTTTCAGCTGGATGACTGGAGAATTTGCTATAGGTGCAATTCAATCTAATCAAGGATTATTAGCTAATGTGGGTTTTGGTGGTGCGTTAGTATTAGATACGAGCGATCGCAAAACTGCCGAAGCTACTCTCACTAAATTTGATAATCTCGCTAAACAGCAATCTCTCAATGTTGCTAACAAAAATATTGGTGGTAAAAATGTCACAGAATGGCAAATTCCCCAACAAGGCGCTTTAATTTCCCACGGTTGGCTAGATAATGATACCGTATTTCTAGCCATTGGCGGACCAATAGCAGAAACTCTTGCTAATCGTAAAGGTCAAGCATTAGATCAGAGTGATACCTTTAAAAGTGTAACTGGTTCTTTGCAAACACCTAATGCTGGTTATTTCTATTTAGATATGGAAAAAACCACAACTGTTATTGAGCGTTTAGCAGCCCAAAGTCAACCTTTACCACCAGATGCTATTGCTATCCTCAATTCTATTCGTGGACTAGGTGTAACTGTTAATAGTCCCGATAAATCAATGACAGAAATGGAGATGTTATTTGCTCTTAAATCCACTTCTGGTAAGTAATATATAGCAGGGGAGCAGGGGTGCAGGGGAGGCAGGGGAGGCAGGGGAGGCAGGGGAGGCAGGGGAGGCAGGGGAGGCAGGGGAGGCAGGGGAGGCAGGGGAGGCAGGGGAGGCAGGGGAGG
>JBJTUF010000238.1:0-2957 GCA_046080565.1 Cuspidothrix sp.
ATTGATCCTATAGGAATAATTGATCCTATAATGAGAGAAGATAATTTAAGTGTGTAGCCAACCTCATGCGTCCAAAATCTATCATTCAACTCACAGAGGATCTAAAATCCCTGTACATAAAAACAGCCAAAAAACTCAAGGGAACAGATCGAAGACAATTCATGGCAGAAGTGGTCAAAAGTATGGGAGTAGGTGGACAAGTTTTAGCAGAACGGGAATTGGGATGGAATAGACGTACGATCCGAAAAGGTATGCAGGAGTTGGAAAGTGGTCAGCCTTTTATTGATGGTTTCCAGCGTAGTGGACGGAAGCGGGTAGAAACAAAATTACCAAACTTACTGGCAGACATTAAATCCTTAGTAGATCCACACAGTCAAACTGACCCCAGCTTTAAGAGTGTCAGATTATATACGCGAATGACTGCGAGTGAAGTACGTCGTCAATTAATTGAACAATTTGGTTACAGTGATGAGGAATTACCATCATCTGAGACAATTCGACGACGATTGAACGATTTGGGCTATACATTAAAACGAGTTCTGAAAACCAAGCCTATCAAGAAAATTCCCGAAACAGAAGCGATTTTTCAGCAAGTCGAGCTTCTTAATAGTGAAGCTGATAATGACCCTCATACTCTGCGGATATCCATTGATGCAAAGGTGGCTGTTAAAGTAGGAGAATTTGACCGAGGTGGTAAAACTCGGATGCCAACTATTTCATTAGACCATGACTTCCCCACTGCAACAACTCTAATTCCCTACGGCATTTTTATTCCTGAGTACAACGAGTTATTTTTATTCTTCGTTGCTTCCAAATTAACTGCTGATTGTATTGTTGACTTGCTTGAAAGCTGGTGGCAAACTGTCAAACACCGCTTTACTCACATTCAAAAACTGGTAATTAATCAGGATAATGGACCAGAAAATCATTCTCGTCGCACTCAGTTCATGAAGCGGATTGTAGATTTTTCCATATCATCTCAACTGAATTTGCAACTGGCTTATTATCCGCCTTATCATAGTAAATATAACCCGATAGAACGTTGTTTTGGTTGGTTAGAACAGCATTGGAATGGTAGTTTACTTGATACAGTTGAAACTGTACTAAATTTCGCTCGAACTCTTACATTTAAGGGTAAAAATCCGGTTGTTACATTAGTAGAAAAAGTTTATGCTACAGGAGTTAAACTGACAACAGAAGCTATGGCAGAAATTGAAACACAGATTCACCGCCTCCCACATCTCAAAAAATGGTTTGTAGAAATTTTTACTAAATCAGTATAGTTATTGGATCATCTTTTGTATGGATTTCTCTTACTATATTTTAACCACAAATTATCAATGGTGCGCAATTCCTTACAGGGAAAATTTTCTGCATCTTCTATTCTTAACCAACCCTCGCTTTGTCTGTTAGCTACTGCTAACATTACACTCCTTGTTTCTTCATCTGCTTCTCTAAAATTTTGAGCTTTTAACAAGGTTTCTAATTTTGTGTACCTGCTAGGTGTGGGGGGTGGTGAAGGTCTAAAAGTAGGGGTTGGAGAGGGTCTTGTGATAGGAGGTGGTGAAGATCTGGATATAGAGGAGGCATTTAAAAAGGTCTGAAGTGGAATTCCATATTCTTCTGGTGTGCTGCGTCCAATTCCTAAAGAAACACTTTTTGTCAATCCGTGAATACCTACTAGTTTGCCATCTTCATTTAGTATAGGACCTCCACTCATTCCAGGAAATGCTCCAATTCTATAAACCAGGGTATATCCCCCATCCTGTGGTTCCTCAATTCGTGAAACTGTTCCAGGTAGAAAATTAAGTCCTTTATTGGCGGGAAACCCACTAATGTATACACTTTTACCTATTTTCATTTGTTTTGAGTCGCCTTGCTTTACCACTCGGTATTTCTGACCGCTATTAAATTCAAATGTGGCTAAATCGAGATTCTCTATTTTTTTAATATTGGTTACTTGATATTTTTTTTTATCGGAGGTGGTTACTTGATAGTTCCCCCGGTTTTGAAATACATGGGAATTGGTCAGCACGGTGTAAGTGTTGCCATTTTGGCTGATGATAACACCAGAACCGTTATCTGCTCCGGTAATGCGAACGGTTATCTGTGTGGCAATTTCTCCAATTTCGGTGGAGGTGAGTGCAAGGGTAAGGAAGGGTTGTAGTATGGTGATAAAAGTGATGAGGATTCCGGTAGTAATTAGTTGGGTGAGTTTTTTGGGTTTCATCTCCTGGTTTGGTGCTGGTGAGTTTCTTATTAGTATAAGCTGTTGTTCGTAGGACAGGGAATTAATTCCCTGTCTCAAGTGCGAAAGTCGGTTGAAAACCGACTGGTTTTGTCCGTTGGGTTGAGGGAGTCCAACAACCCTACAGGTTATAAATGCGATTGGGAGGCACTCCGTATAGGATCTCGCATTCAGTGTTCCCCCCGATTCCTTCTCAAGGGAAAATCTGAACGTATGGAGGGGCAATTGCGCAGCACTCCCTACAGGGATGAAACCAAATCAAAAAAAGAAGGGAACATCACCAGGACAACTAAAGCTCTTTTGGGATGAATTAGATATAACAAATGAGGAAATAGGCAGCAACAATATTTGTCAAGGCAAATTGTTATACACCTAATCCTAAAAATAAATAGTACCAGGTATCCGAAACCCTGGAACTAGCAAGGTTTCGTTAATTTCTTGTTATTTACAAAAGTTAACAATACTATCAAACCTTTATGGGTTACACTCTACATGTCTTGACAGGAGGGAAAAACAACCCACAAAAACCACTCTAACCACATCTTTTTCTTTCCTCTCCCCAACATCCATCCCCACACACTGCGACGCAAACGCATCCATCCCAAATTTTGATTCGTGGAGCCGTGCGGATAGTGAAAAGTTACTTCGTTGTAATTGAGCCATGTACGAAAATCAACATCCCCCAAAACCATCAAATTGAGCCTATCTC
>JBJTUF010000239.1:0-5746 GCA_046080565.1 Cuspidothrix sp.
TTAGGTGTATTTTGTAGAATTCAGGTAACATTATCAATAGATAGTCCTTATTGAGAATAGTGGGGCTATCTTTTTTTACCATAAATCGGTACAATTTTCACCTGATAAGCTGTTTAGGTTATTTCGTCATCCCCTCAGATATATTCCTATTTATAGTAAATATTTCACCAATGAAGAAATCAAAGGAATTATTGCATTTTACGAAACACCATTAGGCAAGAAAACATTATCTGTACTTCCGCAAATTTCCCAAGAGTCTACAGCAATTGGGATAAAATATGGTAGACAAGCAGCAGAAAGAGCATTAAAAAAACTGGAAGAAGAAGGGTATATTCGTCTGCGTAAATAAAACTTCGTCATCATCTAAATTGATAGTTTTGTCTTATTTATATTAGGACAGGTGAAACATTTGTAAGAATAATTTAGGACTTACACATTTTAACGAAATCTAGGGGTTTGAGATTGCTTCCTTACATCGCAATGATAGTATTTGAAGTAAGTTTTCCGTAAGTCCAGAAATTATCGGGTTTTTACAAAAGCTATTTTGATTGGGAGCATCCCAATTTTGAGGAAATAAACTCAGCAAGTGTAAAATCTCTCTAAAACTCTCTTTTATTGATGTCTTTCATCCCTTCGTTGCTTGTTCATTTTATATCTTGATATCAAGCAAAAAATAAACTGACACATTTGGGATGCTCCCGCTTTTACAATGTTTCACCCCTACAAATTATAAAGCAATTATTGCTGGTGATTCTTCTTCTATTTCATACCCATGAGCTAATTTTTCCATAGCACCATCAATTAAATCTAAACCTTGTTGAACAGTTTCCATTAAACTTAATTTACCTCGTAAATCAGCAGCACCCATAAAGCCTTTGGCATACCAAGTCATGTGTTTACGAGCTTGACGTACCCCCCTATCTCCTTTATACTCCCATAAAGCAAAAAGATGTTCTCTGGCACATTCTAAACGTTGAATTGGGTTAGGTGGTGGCAATAGTTCTCCAGTTTTTAAGAAATGATCAACTTCACCCACTAAAAAAGGATAACCTAAAGTTCCACGAGAACACATTACCCCATCTGCACCAGTTTGTTCTAAACATTTTACCGCAGCTTCCACAGAGAAAATATCCCCATTTCCAATCACAGGAATTGACAATATTTCTTTAACTTTTGCTATCCATTCCCACCGCGCATTACCGTTATAACCTTGGGAGCGAGTTCGTCCATGCACAGTAATCATTTTTGCTCCCGCGTCTTCCATTCTTTTCGCAAAATCAAGAATTGTAATTTCATTTTCATTCCAACCAATGCGGGTTTTTACAGTAACGGGAACATCTACCGCTTTAACCACTTCCCGCACAATTGTTTCCGCAATTTCTGGTTGACGTAATAAGGAAGAACCACCACCATTTTTAGTAATTTTATTAACAGGACATCCCATATTAATATCAACAGTATCCGCACCTTCCGCAACCGCTTTTATAGCTGCTTCTGCTAAAAAATCGGGACGACAATCAAATAATTGAATACTAATTGGACGTTCGTTAGGATCTACTTCCATAATTATTGGTAATTGGTTAACATAGTGTAAACCCGTTGCATTGACCATTTCCGTATACATCATGGATTCTGGTGCATAACGCCGCACCAAACGACGAAACACCAAATCAGTTACTCCCGATAATGGAGACTGCAAAACCCGGCTTTTCACCTCAAATGAGCCGATTTTTAGGGGTGTGGAAAGTCTAGCTTGAAGTTCAGGAGAAAGGGAAATCATGGTGATAAATAAATATAATGGTTAATTAGGGAATCGAGGTCTGATCAGTGGTAGTTAATGGGAATGTGGATTATTAACCTAGTAAATCCTAATGGGCATAAAATAAGATGAATATAAAAAATACTGAACATAAAGACCGTTTACTTGTCTCTTACATCTTATGTGCGGCGGGTTTTGTGGGAATAGGCGGGTTACATCGTTTATATAATGGTAAAACGGCTACTGGTTTATTATGGTTCTTTACCTGTGGTTTCTTTTACTTGGGACAAATTTATGATTTATTAATCATACCTAATATGGTAGACGAATATGAGCAGAAATTGCTACTAAAAGCAGGTTTGTCACCTTTAGGTGTCCCCCTGAATGAACGAATATTTATTTCCCAAGTTCACAAACCAGCGGAGAAACCAATGATTGTTAAACTAATAGAAGCCGCAGAAGCTAAGGGTGGTAGTTTGACTGTAACTCAAGCTGTTAAGGCTACAGGAATGAGCTTTGCAGAAGTCGAAGCTGCACTCCAAGAAATGCTGAAATCAAATCATATCAGAATTGGTAATGACCCTATTTCTGGAGTCGTAACTTATTATTTTGATGAATTGTAATAATTAAAAATAGCATCTTTAATCAATTACCACCAGATGTCTAATAGAGAACGATTAGAAAAAAGAAATTTTGACACTCGATAAAAACCTGTTTTGGGTTTATCCTATATTCGGTTTTAGGATGGAACAAGTTAGACAATATACTCTAATTTTTCTCAAGATCACCATCAGTTCAAGTGTCTAAATCGGTTTTCACTGAAGAATACAATCAGTTTCGCAAAATGCTGATAGATGCTCGCAAAGCTGCTAACCTTACTCAAGCAGAGCTATCAGCAAAATTAGAGCGTCCACAATCCTACGTATCAAAGTATGAACGTGGGGAGCGTCGTCTTGACCTGATTGAATTTTTACAATTGGCTCAAGTTCTGGAAATAGATCCATTGAATTTTATTGAAAATTTGCTCACATATAATAAAGAGAGGTAATTATTCTAATTCAAATTACTGATTTTAATGCCGCTAATACTGTTATTAATACCCATTATAATCTAGAGTGGAATGAGATTGAAACTGTTCTAACTAGAATGCCTTTACACATTAAGGGTTCAAGTCAAGCTAACAAACAGGGAAAACCTATTTTCGATCCAGTAGGAACGAATTTATACATTGACAATTACCTGAATAAATTGGGATGGAATCTACTGCCAATTCCTACTCAATACGAATTTTTTGGTAAAGGGATTGATCTTGCTAAAGCAGGATTAATTCTTGAAAATCAGTTTTCTAACTATCCATTTTTACTCAATAATACAGCAAGAGTAGAGTTTTTCTTTCAAAAAGGCACTCAATTAGGGGGACAGTCCATCAAACTCATGATTATAATTACCAAATCGCAAATATTTCCTTCTTCCAATAGTTCCCTGTACTATGAGCAAGCTGTTCGACAGTTATCAGCCCTAGATGAAATAAAATTGTTTAAAATACCAATTAGAGTTGTCGGTTTATTTGAACATATAAATACAACTGCATCCGCTATTTGGACAGAATATGAGAAGAAAACTGCTCGAAAGATTGTTAACCAAAATCAATGTCAATACCAAATAAAATCAGGCAAGAAAAATAATCAGTATACATTTCATTTGATATGAATATTAATGGTAATACCATTTTTATATGAAGCTCCACAGAATAATTCCTTAATTAATAAGGTTTTCAGCCCTCTAATTATATGCAACTTCACATTAGATTGGTATAAGTATATTACAGATAAATAGGTGATTTAACAAAGGTTAAATATTGGATTTAACCTTTTTGATTCCTAATTTACCAGTCTTTAATCTTACTGTACTAAATCCATAATTGTAGTTCAACCTGTTCAATCTGTTCTACTTCTTTAACTGTTTTATTTTGCAACTGTGTTTTCTTTCCAGTTCCATTTAGCTTTGGATCTATGGGAACTTCTTCATTTCGTAAACCAGCAGCAAAAGCAGTTTCTTCATAGAGTAATCTATCTTCCATTTCTTGTAAATGATATTCTTCTGGATAAATTTTTGCTTTACTGCGTTCTGAAGCTTTATTTCCTATTTGTAAATCAAATCTAAATTTTTCGATGGGTTCACCCGTTTTATCAACGTAATCGCGCAATGTTTTTAAATTAGGAAAATATCCATTTTCATCTGGTTTACCACTGAGACGACGTAGTGCAACTTCATGATATTTTGTTTCAATTTCTGTTCCGATAAAATGGCGTTCATAATCTCTAGCTACCACTGCTACAGTACCAGTACCCATATAAGGATCTAAGACAATATCATTTTTTTCGGTTGTGGCTAAGATGATTCTAGCTACTAGATCTTCTGGAAATTGACAGGGGTGTATAGTTTGTTCTTCATGGTTGTGTTTGACATTGCGAAACATCCAAATATCACCAGGATTTTTACCATCTGGATTACATGAAAGTTCACCTTTACGATTTCCTCGAAAATGCTTCTTATTTTGATATTTTTGGGGAACTCTAATTGCATCTAAATTAAATTTATAATTATCAGATTTACTAAACCAGAGAATTGTTTCATGTCTACAAGAAAATTTCTTTTGAGCGTGTAATCCATGTTGTCTAGCCCATATAATACGATTACGGGGAATTAAATTACAAGATTCAATAATGGGAAAAAAACGAATATCTAAAGGAATAAGCATTCCTTTATCAGCAAAAGATCCAACTTGCCAAAATAACGAACCTGTTTTTTTAAGAATCCTAGCGCATTGTTTTAATACTAAAATTTGTTCTTTTAAATAAATGTCAAGAGCTTGTTTAGATTCATATTCTTTACCTAAATTATAGGGAGGTGAAGATACAACTAAATCTACACTTTCATCTGGTAATTTACAGAGCATTTGTAAGCAATCTTCTAAGATTATTTTATCTACAGGTATATCCTCTGGGTTAATCTTCACTTTTGTATTGACCTCATAAGCAATTGTCAACAATCATAATAACCTATATTGGGTTATATGGCAATTTTGTAGGACTTACCCACAAGTCACTGAAAAATGAACCACTAATAAACGTTTGCGTAGCGTCCCGAAGGGATAGGACACGAAGCAAAGAGGGTTTGAGAGCTATTTTGCGTAAATTCTGACCATAAATAGAGACGGAAGACCCAAAATTCTTCTATCAAATTATCAAAAAATAGGTAAAGACCCCATTTCTGGAGTCATTACTTATTATTTCAAGTGACTAATTTCTACCTAGCCATTTTTGACCATTCAAGCGATATACTAACCGAGATACTAACAAATCTAGGGTAATTTTTCGCTCGTCAATTAAAAATGATTCTAAGGTACTGGGTTTTTTGCCTTCATTACAGGAAAAACCTTTTTTCCCTTGAATGTTTTCTTCCGGGAAATATACATTAAATTGGCGCTGTCCTCCTTGCCAAGAACCCACAACTTGCCAACATTCTTCTGTGGAGTTAAAACCAATAATGGAATATTTTTGTTTGGCAAAAGTCAGCTTTACATCTGGTACACCTTCTTTTGTAATTGCTTCTTGCAGTGCTGGGAGGTAGTGCTGCTGCATAAACTCTTGAAAGGGCTTATCTTCCAAAGCTGGGGGTTTTTCCTTTTTAGCAGCTTTAGGTGCGGGTTCTTCGCTTGCTGCTGGAGTTTTAGTAGTTTCTTCTGCCATTGCTCATTTTGGGGTAGTCAGTTACTTTTATTTTGACATACCAGAGCATAGCTACAACTATTTATATATAAGGATTATCTAATACTTTCTATCTATTTTAGGCTGGTAATGGGTGATTGGTAACAGATAATGCTATGATCGGAATGCAATGTTGGCGTAAAGTTAACAGGGTTTATTATGGATTTAAGTATAATTGACCATAATTTGCAAATAGAATTTTCTTTAAAAGAACAAC
>JBJTUF010000240.1:0-8730 GCA_046080565.1 Cuspidothrix sp.
CTGATTCCCAGTATACCCCTAGCGCGTTTTGGGTACATATGTATATAATTGGTAATATTTTTCATCTTCGGTAGAACCACGGTATATTTTCCATTTACCGTTCTACCATTTTTTCGTTATATATTTCGGACAGGTCTAATAGATTAACCAATTTCTTCACTAAATAATTGACGTTAATACAAAACATAAAATCAGGAGAATTTTGTGAGTAAACCAATTTTCCAGTTAGTTGATGAATTACCTACCAGTGGGTTGACAATTTCTTTATTAAATGCCTTAGATTTTGTTGCTCCTGGTGAATGGAACAATACTGTTGGTTTTGTTAATACCATTAAAACCGTTACTGGTGAAGATGATGATAGCTTAATTCAACAAATTGGCGAACGAGCTATTTATCTATTTAACGACAAATCCCAAGGATATCAAACCGCTCTTTGGCTATATCAAACCGTTGATGGTACAGATAAGGCTTTGGGTACAGCAGCTTTAGCTAACAAAATCGGTGAATCTATTCCCCTCTTCGGTTTTTTAAACTCTCTTACCCCCAAGGCAGACACAGCCCAAACTATTGATCTCACCCTCAAAATAGTGGCTGAATTAATCGCTTTTTGCCAAATAAATGGCATTCCTGGCGATAGCATTGGCGATTTTGTTGCCTCTTTAGGTGAGTATGCTGGAGAGTCTTTAATCCGCATGGTAGCCTTAATTTGTGTAGATGGTTTACTACCCCTTGGACCTGATTTCATTGATAAATCATTAACAATGCTTAGTCAAATGAATCCCCAAGATTTACAGCAAAATTCAACTTTTATAAGTATGCAAGATGCCATTCCTGGTAATGGTATTGGTGGAAAAATTGACTTTTTGGGTAATAGTGTAGATTCTGTTAAAGGCTGGATGAATGGTATTGTGAGAGCCAATGCTTTAACCGCCCAAAGTATTCTCGGACATTGCAAAGGTTTTCTCGATTTTGCTGATGATAAGTTAGATTATGTAGCCGCCTTTTTAGATGTGTCTACAGATTACTACGAACACACAGGTACACAAACTCTAGCCAAGCGCTTAATTGAACGCGCGATCGCTGAAATCTAATAGGAAGGCAAGAGGGAATAGGCAAGAGGGAATAGGGAGCAGGGGAGCAGAGGAGCAGAGGAGCATGGGCGAACGTCAGTTCGCCTCTACCTCTTGCCTCTTACCTCTTGCCTCCTACCTTCCTTCTTGGGGAATAATTTCGGTTTCTACTCTGCGGCCAGAATTGCCACCTTTAACAACAATATTTTCTGTGGCTAAATTACCAACGGCGGTTTCTCCTTGGAAAGTTAATTGTGGCTCAATTTGACGATAAACTACATTGCCTTGGGCTTCTAACAATTTTTTATCTAAATACCACTTCAGTTGATTTGATTTTAAAGATTGACTCTTCTTGCCAACTGCATTTACATTACCTGTGAGATAGACAATATTTTTGGGTATTTGCATTTCCCCTTTATTGCCAGTCACAGTTAGATTTTCAGCAACGTGGAATACTTGCACAGGCGCATTAGTGATGATATTTTCTTGGTTAATATTCCAGGTAATTGAGTTACTGGTAATTTGCATGGGTGGATCTATTAACTCTAATTTAGCCTGGGGTTGAAGGGTGGCGATTTTGGTTTTTAAGTTAATTTCGGCTGTGTTACCGTTACCACGGCCAGTAATTTTGTTATTTTCGTATTTGATGATTTGGATGGGGCGATCGCTAAATAACTTCTCCTCTTTAATATGCCACATTAAACGATCAGTTTTCATTTGCAATTGTGGATCTGTAGATTGTGCTACTACACCTTGGAAAAATTCTACCCTTTGTTCACGGGTTTTAACTTTGGCTTCCTGAGCTACAGCCTGTAATTGTTTGTGAGTCCCATTTAATTGATTACGGACAATTAATAAATCTTCTTCCGGTCGCCATTCTAATTCATTACCTCTCAACACAATACCATTACGAGGATCGGTGGCTATAATTTTACCTTGAAGAAATAGTTGTTTACCATCTTGCTTAATGTCAGCTTGTTCTGCTTTAATTTGGTAGACAACTTTTCCATCTTGGTACAGTTCCCCTTGAGGATTTTGAGCCTGTCCAATTTGTTTCTCTGTTGTATATTTTGCTGCTTGGGCCTTAACTTGCCAAATTGGTTTACCTGCTTCATCAAATTGCTCTAAAACTACACCAAAAAATGTTAATTTAGTATTGTCTCCTGGAGGTGTAGAACTAACATTTTTAGATGGTGTAAATGATTGATTACTACAAGAAGATAAATAGATACCCAAAGAAAATATTAAAGGCAAATACAACAGATTGCACATTCGTAACTTAAAAACAGAATTATTTAAACCTAAGCTGCAAGGGTGTTTAACCTCCTGCGTCGTGTCTTCTAACTTCTGTCTTTTGTTATACAACAAATTAGTAGTTAATTTTAAACCAGAAAATGAATAGAAGTGGGGAGAATGATCTCTACTTCCCCTCTGATGTTTTGAATTTTGTCTTCCATTCTCCCTACCTTGTGAATATTTCATTACTCTGGAACTTCTAAGTGTCTATCACTATCTCTAGGATCATCTAAAAATCCCATACTTGACAATGGCCGATATGGATAACCTTGACGGGGGGTTTTTTGAATGTCTTCTTTGATAGCTTCTAAATCAATATAGCGATCGCTGACATTAATTAAACTATCACTGGTCATAGAACGTAAACTGACTACCTCTACTCTAACACCACGATAGCTCACAGAATTAACAGCATAGGCTAAATCGCCATCACCACTAACTAAAACTGCCGTATCATAGGAGTCTACCAAAGCCATCATATCAACTGCTATTTCTACATCTAAGTTAGCTTTTTTAGAACCATCTGGCAGTTGTACCAAATCCTTAGCAATTACACGATAGCCATTACGACGCATCCATAATAAAAAACCCTGTTGCTTTTCATTAGTTCGATCTACTCCTGTGTAGAAAAAAGCCCGTAACAGTCTTGACCCTCCTGTTAAACGGCACAATAATTTAGTGTAATCAATTTCGATTCCTAACTGTAGTGCCGCATAAAATAAGTTTGAGCCATCAATAAAGATAGCCACCCTACCCCGATTTTCCAAAACTTGTTCCGGCGTAAAAATTGAGTCATTTTCCAAATTATTCAGCATTGTTGTCATACCTTATGTTGTTATCCCTGTTATGATAGATATTTCTAACTACATAATTGTTAGAAGGGCTTATGATAAGAATTCAGGAGATCAGAAGTTCATAAGAAAAGAAGAAGAAGATTATTTTCCTCCCTGCTCTCCTGTTCCCTATTCCCCGAATTCTTTGATTTTTTAAGGAAGTCGCAGTTTCCAAAAATGTTTGATTATTTTGATGTTTCTATCCGTTTAAAAACAGGTTTAGGTGTCCCCAAATGTTGTTGATCGGATAATATTCCCCAGGTTGAGTGGGTACAAAAAGGAGCTAAATTTGCACTTTCTTTTTGTTCGTTAAAATTGATTCCCCAGCCTAATTGCTGATAAATATCACTACTGATATTAGGAATAATTGGAGATAGAAGATAAGCTGCTAGTCTGACAGATTCCAGCACCGCATATAGTACAACTTCTACATCTTCCTGTTTACCCTGTTTATACAATGACCAAGGGGCTTGATCATCAATAAATTTATTGCTGGTTTGCACCAGAGATAAAACATAGTGACAGGCTTCATTAAAAGCTAACTCTGTATATGCTTGCTGCACCTTGTCCCCTAACTCTAACCCCATCGCTTTTAAAGGATTTTCAGCCGGAATTGCTGATGGGTTAATAGATGGAACTTGACTGGCGCAGTATTTCTTCACCATGTTTAAAGTCCGATTTAACAAATTACCTAAATCATTAGCTAAATCTGCATTTAAAACATTAATGAACCTAATTTCATTAAAATCTCCATCTTTACCAAATTCGATTTCCTTAAGGAAGTAATAACGAACGGCATCACTACCATAATTTTCCAGTAAAGCAATAGGATCTAGAGTATTACCTAAAGTTTTCCCCATTTTTTGCCCATCTTTAGTTAGAAAACCATGGCCAAACACCCTGTCTGGTAAAGGTAAACCTGCGGACATCAGCATAGCAGGCCAGTAAACAGCATGAAAGCGTAGAATATCTTTACCAATTAAGTGCAGATTCATCGGCCACCATTTCTGCAAAGCATTGGCTAAAGTCGGTTCTGCATTCGGTTCTAGTAATGCTGTGACATAGCCTAAAAGAGCATCAAACCATACATATAATGTATGCTGAGAATCCACAGGTACAGGAAAACCCCAATCTAAATTTATCCGCGAAATGGAAAAATCCTGCAAACCCTGGGCGACAAAATTAAATACTTCATTCCGTCTGCTTACAGGTTGGATAAAATCTGGGTGAGATTGGTAAAATTCCTCTAGCTGGGTTTGATACTTCGATAAGCGGAAGAAATAGTTCTGCTCATCTCGCCATTCCACTTGTTTAGTAGTATGGATGGGACAGCGTTTGCCTTCGAGCAAATCCCGTTCTTCCTTAAATTCTTCACAGGAAACGCAGTACCAACCTTTTTGTTCTCCCTGGTAGATGTCACCATTTTCCCAAACTCGCTGGAAAAACTCGTTAACTATCGCTTGGTGACGGGAGGCTGTAGTCCGACTAAAGCGATCGTATTGGATGTTGAGTAAATCCCACAAGCTGAGAAAACTAGGAACAATTCCATCACAAAAATCTTGTGGTGGTTTTCCTAAACTGGCCGCTGAACGCTGAATTTTTTGCCCGTGTTCATCTGTTCCTGTAATTAGTAGCACTTGATTTCCTAGCAAGCGTTGAAATCTGGCTATTACATCAGCCGCTATAGTTGTATAAGCACTGCCAATATGGGGAACATCATTGACATAGTATAGCGGTGTGGTCAATGCAAAAGTTTTTTCTGTTTTATTCACTAGATTCATGGACAATAAAAGCAAATTATTAATCAGTTTTCTCTCTTAATAATCTAGATTATCTAGACAAAACTACGCAATTATATAATATTGCTACTGTTTTTTCAAACTACCTCTTAATCCTAACAAATTTAGGTGCATAAGAATTTTTAAATCACTTCTATAAATCCACCTGATTTCTTGGCAAGTCAGAGAAAGTTGTTACTAATAATATGGTAAAACCTGTTTCTACCGTTGATAGTCACACAGAATACACTAATTAAAACTTTAGAAATATAGATAATTATGTAGATATAATTCAGCATGGCAAATTCTCCCAGTAACGATTGACGAGACATTTGGGTTTATATTTTAAGGATTTTCCCAAAAATTTGCAGAAAATCCTTCACTTCACAAGCTTTCTCACTTGTTAAGTCCTAATTTTTGATTTTTGAAGGTAACTATTGACTGACATTTCGATAAAAAGATTTGTAAGTTTATAATGAAGAAATGTAAACAAAACATCACGATAAACTGCGATTTTTGCAGAATTGTCAATAAATAATTAGTAATGATAGCAAGATGTATCACTAAGTTTATATATAGCAATCCTATTTGATTTCAGTTAATACAGGAGAATTCACCAAGTCAGGAATCACAGAGTCAAAAGTCAGAGTTAAACCTGACTTTGTGTATAGGTCTGAAATTCTGTAGCTCATCGGTCTGTAATCTGCTGTCAATCATTACGGAAAGCTATAATATTATCTACAATACCAATGTGGCATTATTACCAAATTAGAGGATTTAACGCTTTCATATACTTGTATATAATGAATAGAAATCCCTATAAATTCTGTAATTATGGTTTCAGAGTTAGTTATTTTTTATCTGGAAAAGTTGATTTTAGGAAGTCGAAAAATTATAGGAGTTACGCATTTTAACTAAATGTAGGGGTTTGAAATTGCTTCCTTAGGTTGCAATGACAGTATTTGAAGTAGGTTTTGTGTAAGTCCAGACTTATGGCACTAGGCAAGCGGCAGGAGGAAAAGCCTTGTTATATATATGTTTCAAGGATTCATAATGTCCTAATTATCCTGGCTACAGCTACAATATGAAATCCAACGCATCTGTGGTTGTGCTGTCGCTTAACTCAACCGATAGAAAATTAGCTATATGTAGCAGAAGCCAAGAGGCAAGAGTGAAGCCCTCACTATGATTAGGTTTCAAGGATTAATTATGTCCTAATGATCCTGGCTACAGCTATAGTTGAAACCAGAAAAATATAGTCAGATATAGTCAAAAATAATCATTTGTGTTATGGCTGAATTGTTAGGTTTTAATTCCCATCTCGATCAGGGAAACGGTACAGTTAAAGGTAGAATAGATTCACAAAATATCATGACAATGGCAGCATTTGAACCTAAACCTTATTTTTTGACTCCCACACCAGTAAAATTGGATTTTCCACTGTTTATCTATTTACCAGGAATGGATGGAACTGGTGAATTGTTGCAAACCCAAATCCCCCAATTAGCTGAAGGTTTAGATATTCGTTGCTTGTCCATTCCCAGAAATTATCTGACGACCTGGGATGTTTTAGGGCAGAATGTTTTAGACTTGATTCATAGTGAACTGAAACAAAGTTCTTCAAGACCTATATATCTGTGTGGTGAATCTTTTGGTGGTTGTTTAGCAATGAAACTAGCTGTTCAATCACCACAGTTATTTAAACGCATTATTTTAATTAATCCAGCTTCGTCTTTACAGCACCATCCTTGGTTTAATTGGATAACCCAGGTGACTTACTTTCTCCCCTCATTGTTATTTAATATTGGTGCATTAGGTTTGTTACCATTTCTGGCATCATTAGAACGGATTTCTCAAGGCGATCGCCTCATGCTATTAACAGCTATGCGTTCTATCCCCCCAGAAACTGTAAACTGGCGATTGTCTTTGTTACGGGATTTTCAAGTAGATCAAGAACAATTACAACATCTCCTACAACCGGTTTTACTCATTGGTAGTGGAAGCGATCGCCTATTGCCTTCTGTGACAGAAATCAGCAGATTAGTAGATATTTTACCCCATACTCAAACCTGTATTTTGCCTAATAGTGGCCATGCTTGTTTGTTAGAAGAAAATGTTAATCTCTATCAAATTCTCAAAGATCACGATTTTTTAGCAATTAACAAGTATCTAACTAGGGCTTGATGAAAAAACCGAAAACCCAAATATATAGCAGAAGGCAATCTTGCCTCTTGCCTATTCCCCCTCACCTCTGACCTAACAATACAGGCTGACAAACTAAATTTGCCAGCTTGTATAATTAACACTACCAAAGTTATCAGGATATTCAGTACACTTATTCCCAAACGGTAGCAGGAAACAGCAGACTGAAATTTTGACATAGTTTCAACTTGTTATCGGTGGGTTTTGACGCTACCCACAGCATTTTGTAAAATTACTTTAGCTTTAGGTGATGAATATTCAGCATTTCTCACGGGTTGCATGGACTGTTTAACCAGAGTCGCCAATTCTTCTAGCTGATTAATTGCTTCTGCACCTTCTAATTTCATTAATTCCCGATCATCCCGCATTTCTGTCCAAGTAATCCCATAATCGGATACTAAAAAGCGAATTAGATGATTATCTCCCAAGCTAACCATAAAAGATGCGCTATTCATCTGATCGCCGCAAGTATAACATGATGCAGGATAGCCATGACGTTCTAATACAACAGCCAAGGCTTGTAGGTTCATAACCAAATCTTGCACGAATTGTCTATGTTCATTTGCCAGTCTTAAAAACACTTTTCCCTCCAGACACCACAGTCATTTGAGTTTTTTTATATTTTCTTTAGATTTTCTCATGAACTGGTACTGTAAAATATTTAGTACGATTTTTATTTGTTCATGAGTTCTGTTGAGTAGTGATCTCGCTTAGGTTAGTGGATAACGATAGTTGAAGAAGTATCAAAGTATGCAATTTTGCAGGTAGTTGGCTAAGACAAATTAACTAAAATTTACATACTTTCTGATCCTATATGTCTTAATTGTACTTGATGTAATTGATCCCATCACAGCTTAAATTAAATTCACTCATAATCAAGTTACAGTCAAGTTCCTTCAAGCTATATCTGGAAGTATTACAAGTGATTGAGTCCCAAATCTGGATGTTCCTTTCAGTCTAACGCCTATTTTTGTTTGTTGTATTTTTATCTTCCGTGTAAATAAGCTTTGAATCATAGCCTATTTATAAAATTACGGCAAGTGTTGAATATACTTAATTAAATTTTTCTGACAATTTCCGTGATCCTAATCTCCTCAAGGGTATATTAAATATACTGGGCTTATACTAATTCTGTATGAAGATGCACAAGACTATACCCCCTGTAGTCCCCATTTGTAAGGAGGAAGGCAACGCCGAGGCATAATAAATATATGCAGCTTTACATAAAATTGGTATTAGGTTGGTTGTGTGAAGAATAGCGGAAAGTACCAAAAAGACTGTTAAGTGTTTACTAACAATTAATTACAGGTTTGGGAAAACAGGAGAAATATCTCTATCTCTTGTCTGTCACCTCTCACCTTTCCTCAATGTGAAATTTATTTTTTATCACTGCTTAATTCTGTTCCCAGACTTAACGGGTGACAAGGTGGCTAAACAGCTTGTTTCATGAGGGATAGAGCCTGAAAGCCACGTTGAAAAAAGAGGCGTTTATGAGGCTTAAGATCGATTAAATTCAGAGCTAAATCAGCCCATAATTCCATGCCATAAAT
>JBJTUF010000241.1:0-11397 GCA_046080565.1 Cuspidothrix sp.
ATTTATGGCATGGAATTATGGGCTGATTTAGCTCTGAATTTAATCGATCTTAAGCCTCATAAACGCCTCTTTTTTCAACGTGGCTTTCAGGCTCTATCCCTCATGAAACAAGCTGTTTAGCCACCTTGTCACCCGTTAAGATCAATTACACAATGTCATTGCGTTAGCGCAGCGTGGCGTTAGCCATATGGAACGAAGTGAAATGACGCAATCGCAAGGGTTGAGATTGCTTCGCTTCTCTCGCAATGACTGTAAATATTTTTGTACAACTACTTATTGCTAATCATTATTTTTTTGAGGTCAGTTACTAAAAAACCGCTACAGAAATACTATAGCGGCTTAAATTAACAATTGCAGTTATGGTTAATTTTCAGATACAGAAGTTATACCATCCATTCCAGAACGGCTTCATCTTTGGTGTTAGTATTGCGAGATGGTGTTTCGCGCTCAAATTTCATGTGAATAGAACGGCTTTGCTCACCATCAGCAGCAACAGCTAGAATTGGGTAGTCAATTAAACCATCTTGGAAGGACATTTGGAAGCGGAATGTACCATCGGAATTAAGTTTAATGGGACGACCACCAATGGTAACAGTGGCATCGGGTTCAGTTGCACCGTAAACGATTAATTCTGCATCAGCGACTAACCAGAATTTGCGAGGACGCACTGGAACAGCAGAAGCGGAGAAACCAACTCCAGACATTCCCACACCGGACATAGTTAAACCAGATACGGTAGGAACTGCCCACATACCTACACCAGATGGGAAAATGTAGGAACTGATGGCTTGTTCAGGAGCAGCAGAACCGGGGACGTGCTGCATAGAACCAAAGATAGAACCTGCAACCCGTTGAGCTTCAGCAGATTCTGCCATGCCAAAGATTTGTTCATAAATGGGGTTGCCACCACCAGCAGTAGCAGGAGTTGGTAATTTCTTGGATGGGGGTACTAATTCGTACAAGGTCTTACCACGCAGGTCTTGTTCAAAGTCTACGGTGATGAAGACATCTTCAATCCAGTCAGAAGGATAAACGGGGGGAATATGCACTCTCGCGGAGCGTGCTAATACTAACCAACCACCATCAGCAGTGCGATAACCAACGTCAATAATATAGTCGCGATCGCTTACAGGAATTGGTAAATACCATTCTCTGGCTAGTTCATCAGCAGGATATTCTTGAATACTGTGGGGGCTTTGATAATCTATATCAATGTCAGTGACATCATAAATTCGTAGCGCTAGTTGTTGTCCACCTTGACGACGGAGTTCTTCTTTGTGATCATTGGGAATATCCCAGTAAGTGTAAGCCCATTGAGGATCACGAGGTAATAAAACGATTCGGCTTTCTCCATAACCAGCAGGTAAATCGGCCAGAGCTTCATCAACATCAGCTAAAGAACCGCCTGTACGATCTTCTTGACCTAATTCAAATTTTGCTGCTTCCACGGTTTCTTGTGCCTCCTGATTACGAGATGAGTTTAGAGAAAATTTGCTTCGTTGAACTTCTTCAATTGATGCTAACAACTGAGATTTACGCATTCTGCTGTAACGAGATATACTATATTCACTAGCAATTTTGCGTAATTGCCGTAATGTCATCTCTTCTAGCGGTGGGCGTTCCTTTGCCATTAATTTGGCCTCCAGTAGTTTGAAAGTAAATTATTTCTTCCGGGTTAAAAAAGTTTGATAAAAGATTATCTCCCCAGATTTTTTTATTCCTGACTCCTGGTTGTGCGCCAGTTTTAAATTTGTTTAGTGTGTGTTTTTTTATTTGGTAGACAAGCTCCTTTAAATTCCTAGTCATGCTGATGTTTCGCATTTCCTTGGGATCGCTAAGAGTTGTTAAGTAAATATTAACCACTAAAACTATCTAGGGATCAAGGGGTCTAAACACAGGTTTTATGATATTTCACGTATTTATCAGCCCTGCGGGGATCAAAATGTCATGAAATCTTAACATATTGCTCCCAGAGAGAAAATTATTGTCAAGGTTGGATGACATTGTAGTTGTCCGTTGTCCGTTGAAAACATCTTTCTCTTGCCCCTCTGCCCCTCTGCCCCTCTGCGGTTATCGAGCGAAGTCGAGATGCCCCTGCTCCCTCTTCGCTCTTCCCTCTTGCACTGTCACCTGTCACCTGTCACCTATCTATTACAAAAACTTCTGAAGCACTGACATGGCTTGAATATGCCATTTACCATCTTTGCGAATTAAGTCATAGCGCACACGCAAATTTTCATTACTAGACTTTTGTTCTTGACTATTTTTATAAAATTGTGTTGCTTCTTGAACCTTAGCGTCTACATATACACTATTTATATCTATGCCTTTTTTGGAAACAGATAATACTTCTACAGTATGTTGATACTTGCGATATTTTCCTTGTTTTTGTTCTTCTTCCACTACAGACTGCCATTGTGATAGGATTCTACCTGTTAAAATCTGATTTAAATCATTAGTTTGATAACTTGATCCTAAAGCTGCTGATTTAGCGGATAACCAAGTTTCAATTACTTCCTTAGCTGTTTCCTTTGTCAATTCTTCGTCGCTAAGTTCTGGTTGACTGTTAGGATCAGGAATATTAATTGGTGATTTATTGAGTTGGATGGCTAACTGTAGTCCTTGCAATGAGGGACTGGGAAAGAAGATATTTTTAATGAAGTTGAAACTTGTTGATGTCAACAACCATAAAACTAATAAGCCCCCTGATGATAAGAAAACTAACCAAACTAACCGTGTTTTTGGGTCAAGGCTACGCAGAAAATTAGTTTGAGATTCCAATAAACGTTGAGCTATGTTATTACTGGCTTTGCGTCGTCTGCGTTTGGGTTGTTGTTGGTTGGTAGCTCTAGGAGTATGAGTATGATTTTGATGTGGGTTTCTCAGGTTATTTGTTGATGCTGGTGTTGAGTGGACAGAAGATGAGGGATTTCTGACAGCACCATTAGTAGTTACATGATGGGGAGTGTCGGTAGATTCAGAATGAGGTGGAAAATGTGTTTCTGTTAAGTCAGAATGAGAGGATTGGTGATGATGTTGCTGTGGTTCTGGGGTTGGATTGGTATAGTAATGAGAATAATTAATGTCTGGTTGGGGAAATGATTGATGATTAATTACTGACCATTCATTGGTAACTTGGGCATCTGTGGGTAAAGATTCTAAATAAGCTTGTACTTGTCTGTCGGCAAAGTAGTTTTTTAAAGAAGCTTGCTGTTGGGTTAAATCCCGAAAATGAGGAAATACTTCTTGCTGTAACCATTGTTCGCTGTATAAACACAGTCCTGGTAGGAGGTCTGGTGAGTCTTGGGATTTTTCCCGAATAAACGCTAATGCTTCATATTCTAGGCTGAGTTCTAAAACACGGGTGGCTTCTTCGGTTTGTCCCATTAACAAAGCACATAGGGATTGTTCTAAATGCACATCTTGGCGTTTTCCTAGGTGCATTAACATCTGCTTGGCTTGACGAATTAAGGCTGGTTGTTTTTGGGTAAAACCTCTAGCAATTAAGGAGTATACTGCTAAATATGTGGCAACGGCTGAGGGACGTTTGCTTTCTAATTCAAAGAGTTTATGCTGTTCTGCTACTGTTAGATAATGACGAATTTGCTGGATAAAACGCAGAAAGTCATCTATATTTAATCCTGATTGATCATTGCCAGTGCCATCAATGCCTCCACGATCTTCTAGGATGTTTTGTAGTAGTTCTAAACCTTGACGACGTTGATTTATTTTGTCTGGTGGTAGTGCTAATAGTTCGAGGATGCGATAGGGACGAAGTTTGTAAACATCCGCTATCATTTCTGCGCGGACGGTGGCAAATAATCCTTCTTTTGCCAGGAGTTCTTCACCGGTTTCTAAAGATATGGCTGCATTTTCGTAATGGCCTTGTTGCCATTGTTCTCGTCCTAGCTCTAGGCAAGCTAAGGAAACGGTGAGGATAATATCAGGTAGGTCTGGGTTTTCCTCTGCTTCAGCTTGGGTAACACCATAGCCTGTTTTCACACTGACTGAACTGGGTTTGTTGACTAGGTGACGACGACCAAGTTTCAATACCAGTTCATATTCCCCTAGTTCTTGGAGAATTAATAACGAACCTACGAATTGTTCTGGGGAGATTTCAATAGTGAGACTTTGGGTTTCTTGATATTGAGAGTTGCTGTTGGCTATGGTTTGTGGGTTGTTTTGATTGCCGGCTGGGTTAGGAGTATAAACGTGGCCTAGATATGCCTGATCATAAGCTTTGCGATTTTCGGTATCTAATAATACCATATAAGCTTGTTCGATCAGTTGTTTGCGAGAATATATAGCGGTACTGGAATATTCCCGTCGGGGCAGTTGGACAATGCGATCGCTGTATGCTTGTCGCAATTGTTCATCGCTTGCTGCCAACGGTAGTCCTAAAATTCTGTAATAATCTAGAGGAATGCGCACAGTTTACTTCCCCTGTACTGTGTTCTCGTAGGGTGTTGTAACAATTAACATAGTTTAACTACGGCCTTTGGGGCTTCTAAAACCGTCTCATAATCATAGCTCTATTAATACCGTATTGACCTATTACCATAAGTGTAGATATTAACAGATATCTTATATTTTGCCCTTAATTTTTACATATTTTCTCTCCCTAGTGGAAAATTGAGAGCCGATGATAGTATGTAATTAAGCAAATACAATCTAGTTTAATCTTTAGACTATCCATTCTGAAGCCCGCTCACCTAATTCAATGGGAATACTAACTGCTTTACCAAGACGTGGGCGTTCTTTGGTTTCTGTAATAAAACTTTGTACTTGTTGCGTTCCTCCTAAAGCATTGAGATAATTAGCAATGCTGTCCAAATGATCTTGATAATCTGTTTCGCTTAAAGGGAAAGAAGCTTGGCCAAAGTATTTCCACATAATTTGTAGGAATACTTTCCCCTGGGTGCGGCGAAACTGGACATCATAGGACTGTCCCCATTTGTCAATCAATAATTGGCGTAGTTCCTTTCCGGTCATAGTGATTTTGGATTTTGGATTTTAGATTTTGGATTTTGCGGTTGACTGTTGACTGTTGACTGTTGACAGAGAAGACATCTTGCTCCCCCTGCCTCCCCTGCCTCCCCTGCTCCCCTGCCTCCCCTACTCCTCCTTCCCCTGGCTTATTTAGATTTTACATTTAGTTATGATGTTAAGTTCCGTAACTCCAGTATGATAAGGATATAAAGAAATGTAATGCTAACAGAAAAGATGCTCACTATGTTTTGCAACAAGAAAGTAGGGCATCCTTGTGGGCGTTATGATTTCGATTCAGATAAGAGTTGCTCCAGTGCTGGTACTCTTGTCACAATGCTTAATAAATTACACAAACAGCGCGTAGATTATGGCTCAATTTTCTGAATCAGCAGATGTACCCGATATGGGTCGTCGTCAGTTTATGAACCTGCTCACTTTTGGGACTGTTACCGGAGTGGCTTTAGGTGCATTGTACCCTGTGGTTAACTACTTTATTCCTCCGGCTAGTGGTGGTGCTAGTGGTGGTACTGTAGCTAAGAATGAGTTGGGTAATGATGTTAGCGTGAGTCAATTTTTGGCAAGCCATAATGTAGGCGATCGCACATTGGTGCAAGGACTCAAGGGAGATCCTACCTATATTGTAGTAGAAAGCAAAGAAGCGATCGCTGACTACGGAATTAATGCTATTTGTACCCACTTAGGTTGTGTTGTTCCTTGGAATGTGGCTGAGAATAAGTTTAAATGCCCTTGCCACGGTTCACAATATGACGCTACTGGTAAAGTAATTCGTGGTCCTGCACCAAAATCCTTAGCTTTAGCTCATGCTAAATCTGAAGACGACAAAATTGTATTAACCCCCTGGACTGAAACAGATTTCCGTACTGGCGATCCTGCTTGGTGGGCTTAATTCCTTCCCGGTAATGGGTAATGGGTAATTGGTAATTGGTAAAAGTTTTCCAAATTCACCTCTTCCCTAATCTCCTTTTAACCTTTTCACCAATCACTAATTTTATTGTTGTCCTGACAGAGATGAGAAATGCCCGTATACCCGCGAGGTTAACTCGCACTGCTAAAGCGATGTTAAATACATTGCTGATAGCGATCGCTACTGTGACTTTTTTCTTCACTAGCGATGTAGCCCTACCACAAACTGCTGCTGCCTATCCATTCTGGGCGCAACAAACCGCACCAGAAACTCCCCGCGAAGCTACAGGGCGTATTGTTTGCGCTAACTGTCACCTAGCAGCTAAACCTACAGAAGTAGAAGTTCCTCAATCTGTACTTCCTGACACTGTATTTAAAGCTGTTGTCAAAATTCCCTACGATACCAGTGTTCAACAAGTAGGGGCTGATGGTTCTAAAGTTGGCTTGAACGTCGGTGCTGTATTAATGTTGCCTGAAGGCTTCTCGATTGCCCCTGAAGATCGCATTCCTGAAGACTTGAAAGAAGAAGTCGGTGATATGATCTTCACACCTTACAAAGACGGTTCAGACAATGTGGTCATTGTTGGCCCATTACCTGGTGAAGAATATCAAGAAATCGTCTTCCCTGTTCTTTCTCCCAACCCCGCTACAGACAAAAATATTCACTTTGGCAAATACTCTGTTCATGTAGGCGGTAATCGCGGCCGTGGACAAGTTTACCCCACAGGTGAAAAGAGCAATAATAATGCTTTCAATGCTTCTGCTACCGGCACAATTACCAAAATTGCTCAAACAGAAGATGAAGACGGTAACGTTAAGAATGTAGTTAGCATCAAAACTGAATCTGGTGACGTTATTACTGATACAGTTCCCGTTGGTCCAGAGCTAATTGTCACTGAAGGACAAGCTGTTAAAACTGGTGATGCTTTGACTAATAACCCCAACGTTGGTGGTTTTGGTCAAATAGATACAGAGGTTGTCTTACAAGATCCTTCCAGAGTAGGCTGGTTAATTGCTTTCATCTGTTTAGTGATGTTGGCACAAATAATGCTAGTTCTCAAGAAGAAACAAGTAGAAAAAGTCCAAGCTGCTGAAATGAATTTCTAAATCATGACTATGATTTATGTGATTAATGTGATGGAGATGATTGATTAATTACAAAAATCACAGTTGAGGATGCTTACAAATTCTTTGCTAAATCATCAGCTATTTGACAGGCAAAAGCCTGTCTTTTTTTATATTTGGTAAAATGAGGTCAGAACTATGATTTGTGAGATTAATTTGATAAAAATGATTATACGTGGTGTAGGGTGAGTAATATTTTCTCAAGCTGTTCTTATGTTAAGAGTTCTGTAGATTATTGAGAACAAAACAATGATATAACCTATAAAAGCCTGACACAGACTGCCTTTTTAATTTTCAGACAGGTCTACAGAGTATGAGAACCAGAAAACTCCTCAACTCCTCCTATATGCCGGCTGGATAAATGTCCATCTTTGCGCCATGAAGGGAGAATTATGGCAGGATGGAAAGAAGCCCGTGCAACAACCATTCAGTATGGGAAAATCTAAATAAAATCCTTAGTTTCCCACTGTCAATCAAATTTTGGCGGAAGGGATTTACTATACTCTGAATGTTAGTGAATTGCGATCGCAAGCCATATAAACAAACTCCCAACCTTGACTATGAAATGAATCCAGAAAACTCAGAAACTTACCTAAATCATCCAACTTGGGGTTTGCTCTATAGGATCAGTATGGTTGATGAGAACCAGGATCTGTTTACCACACTCTATGCCCAACGTTTATTTTTTCTAGTTACAACTGAACTAAAAGTCCTGAAATTTCAGCCTATTGGCCGGACTGAAGCAAGAATGATGCTAGAAAATCGCTTACGTACTTTACGCCGCAGTGGCACGTCCCAGGAGTACGAACAGCTTCAAGGTGTTTTCCAGCGTACTTTCCAATGAGTAGTTTCATTCGCGATCGCTTCGCTCAAATTCATACCTCACTCCCATCTACAGTGAGGTTGATTGCTGTAACAAAAAGAGTATCTACCGACTTGATGCGGGAAGCTTATGCCGCAGGAGTTCGTGATTTTGCCGAAAGTCGCATCCAAGAAGCTGCCAGTAAACAAGCCGAGTTGCAAGATTTATCGGATATTACCTGGCACTTCATTGGACATCTACAAACTAATAAAGCGAAAAAAGCCTTAGAATTATTTTCCTGGATTCACTCTGTTGATAGCTTACCCCTCGCACAACGCTTAAATACTCTAGCTCAAGAATTAGATTTGTCCCCGAATGTGTGCTTACAAGTCAAAATTCTCCCCGATGCTAACAAATCTGGTTGGACGATCCCAGCATTATTGGCGGACTTAGAAGCACTTAACCAATGTCAAAATTTACAAATTCAAGGTTTGATGACAATTCCCCCACAGGGTTTAAAAGATGAGGAAATCTTGTCGGTGTTTCATCGTACTTATCAATTAGCACAAACAATTCAGGCGCAAAACTGGTCAAATATTACAATGCAGCAATTATCAATGGGTATGTCCGGAGATTATCTATTGGCAGTGCAAGCAGGAGCAACCATGGTAAGATTAGGTACAATTTTATTTGGTCAACGATCTTAATTATGGCTGTGGTTATGGTGATAGACAGCATAATTGATAATCATTTGAGAAATTTTATAGTCAGCTATTGATAATTGTTAAAAAATATAATACCCTCGTCAGTATCATTAATCCGAAAAAGGGGTTTAACCACCTTTGCTTTTAATGGTGATTAGGCTATAATCTTAACTCATTGTTACAGATTGGTTAATGTGCAGGCATTACCATCAATATTTGTTGATTACTGATAACTGACACTCAGTTCTCAAGTAAGTAGTACAATTGCTACGTCAAACATCTACTATGATTATGACTACTGCCTAAAAGGTACATAAAGGTAACTTAATAGTCAGGAAAATTAGGGGAATTTTAATCCGGGAGCGTACAACATGAGCAATATATTTTCTAAACTCAGGGACTTTGTTGGCTTAAATGAGCAGGTAGAATACGAATATTACGAAGAAGAAGCTGATACAGCCAATTCTTATCAGAATATCTATCAACAAGAAAATTCCCAACCAGTACCTCAACAGGAAACCACTCCTGCAAATCGGCGCTGGCGGGAAAATGCACCGACAACTACAGAAGAAGTAGCAGCAACAGTATCCAAACCTATGAGTAATGTTATTGGTATGCCAGGCGCAATTAATGGGATCTCCGAAGTTCTAGTCCTCGAACCTCGCACATTTGAAGAAATGCCCCAAGCAATTCAAGCATTGCGCGAACGCAAATCAGTAGTATTGAACTTGACAATTATGGACCCAGATCAAGCTCAACGTGCAGTTGATTTTGTTGCGGGTGGTACTTACGCTTTAGATGGTCATCAAGAACGGATTGGTGAAAGTATCTTCTTGTTTACCCCCAGTTGCGTGCAAGTTAGCACTCAAAGCGGTTTAATCCATGAAGTTCCTCAACCAACAGCCCGTCCTGCACGTCCAGCAGCTACAGCAGCAACTCCAACTTGGGGAAATGAACCCACTCGGATGGCACAGTAGGTCTAATTAGTCATTAGTTCATAGTTTTAAATCCCCAATTGATGATGAAGGATGATTAACTATTAATAATTGACCGGCAATTTTAGATTTTAGATTTTAGATTCAGGAAATTTGGTACAGACCTCCGTCGTTGAGGACAGAAAATTGGTAAATCCCAAATCCAAAATTTTCGAGCTTCTATACTTTAGGCTAGAGTTAATCCAAAATCCAAAATCGTAAATCCAAAATGGCGTGACCATTAACTAGTGACTAATGAAAATGACTATAAAATTTGGATTAATTGGCGGTGGGGTAATGGGAGAAGCTCTATTATCCCGCCTTATTGTCAGTAGTATTTACCAACCATCAGAAATTATTGTTAGTGAACCCCAAGCTGAACGCCGTAGCTATTTAGAAGCACAATATCAAGTAGTTGTCACCACAGATAATGCTTTGGTGTTGGGGGAAGCTAAGGAAGCGATCATGTTGGCTGTTAAACCCCAAATATTTACGGCTGTGACTCAGGAATTAGCAGAGATATTACCTGAAGAAAATTCGCCTTTAATCATTTCTATACTAGCTGGTGTAACTTTAAAACAATTAGAAGCCGCTTTTGTGCAAATGCCTGTAGTTCGCGCTATGCCTAATACTCCCGCGACTGTGGGGGCAGGAGTAACGGCAATTTCTCTCGGTGCTTACACTGATGGTAATCATAAAGAAATAGCACAGCAAATTTTTAAGGCCGTGGGGGAAGTGGTAGAAGTCCCAGAAACGCTGATGGATGCAGTCACGGGATTATCTGGTAGTGGCCCTGCCTATGTGGCATTGATGATAGAAGCCTTAGCTGATGGGGGTGTGGCGGTGGGTTTGCCTAGAGCGATCGCTAAACAACTAGCAGTACAAACAGTTTTAGGAACAGCCACACTAATACAAGAAACAAAAATCCACCCCGCAGAACTCAAAGATAGAGTCACCAGTCCCGGTGGTACAACCATTGCCGGTGTCAGTGCCTTAGAAAAAGCCGGTTTTCGTTCTGCTGTGATTGAAGCCGTCAAAGCATCGAAAGAACGCGCTCAAGAATTCGGGAAAGGGTGATAATAACTTTTCAAGGTGACTCAAAAATCTTGTTTTCACTCTGTGGTTAAAAAGTAATCTATCTAACCACAGAGGCACAGAGAACACAGAGGTAAGAGTTTCGTATGGCTACGCCACGCAAGCTATCAAAATTCAAATATTATTCCTATAGTTTATTTCTTGCTAAAAATATTTTCTCAAAATCCGAATAACTTCCTAAAAAAATAGCTCTTGTCAAGGAAAATCTTAAAATTATTAGATATACCAGGAAAGATAGGATTATGCTTAATATAGATAAATTGAAAAATGACGTTACTAAATTAGTCCCCTTCAAGCCATAAATAAAAGTCATGTGCAGATATAAAATAATCATTGAGGCTTCACCTAATCCTCCTATTATTTTAGATAACAAAGGAACTTGTTTTGAGATAAATTTAGAGATTTGACTTAAAAATATAATCATACCAATTGCTAATAATAGACTTAACACTGGTACACCACAAATAGCGCGTTTCATATCATAGCTTAAAAAATGCCATAATTGATAAAATTGATTGTAATCAAATATATTTAACAATAAAAAAGCAAAAACTAATAGCGAAATTATCAAGCTTATTTTACTATTTTTATCGCTATCTCGATTTTTCCATAAAAACCCAATTAGAAAGATAGGAGTGGCTGCTAGAGCTGACAGGAGGACAAGATAGCTAGAAGCTAGAGAGAGCAAGCTTCATAGCTCTTTGCCCTTTGATGTAATCCTTCAACCGATAGCGGCTAAATTGCATTAATTCTTCTATAGTTTTTTGGAACATTTGATGTACCC
>JBJTUF010000242.1:0-4501 GCA_046080565.1 Cuspidothrix sp.
TTGGGGTACATCAAATGTTCCAAAAAACTATAGAAGAATTAATGCAATTTAGCCGCTATCGGTTGAAGGATTACATCAAAGGGCAAAGAGCTATGAAGCTTGCTCTCTCTAGCTTCTAGCTATCTTGTCCTCCTGTCAGCACGACTACACCAATAATCAGATTTTCCTTAAAGATAGGTGCTGCAATAAAAGCAGTAGGTTCATGATTAGATTTATAATAGGTAAAATTGGATATTTCTACTTGCATCAATGTTTTTGCTCGGTCAAACACTTTAGCTAGTTCTGAATTTTTCTCAGCTTTTTGGTAATAGTTTCTGCCTACTTCTGTCTCATTTTTTATAGAAAAGATATTATTGCCATCTTCAGAAATTAAAATTATATCAGAATAGCCAAATATATCTAAATAATTAGTAATAAATTTGCGATATTTTTGATCTATTATCTGATATTCTTTTGTATCATTGCCATTTTTAGCAAAAGCTTCTTTATATTCTTCTATGGCATCAATTATCTTTGGTATTTGGGCGATAGTAGCAGCATTTTTTTCTGTTTCATTAATATAGAAATCTAAAAATCTGGCTTTACTGTCTGCAATGGAAATTAAATTATTATTGACTTCTTTTGTTAAAGAATTTTGGGCAATATAATATTGTATAGAGGTAACTATACTCAGAGGGACTAAGGCAATTAATAAAAACCAAAACAGCAGTTTATTAACAAGTTTTTTATTTTTCAAATCCTTTACCTCCAAATTTAGGTATTTATCTAAATATTATGTAGGATTAGCCCAGTTTTTATTCCAGCCCTGATAGAGATTTTTGATAAATATTTCCCAGTCAGCTTTAGAACGGGAGATAGGATAAGGGACAGGACGAATTGGTTTATCTGAATTCCAAACAATTTTAAATTGTCCGTCTGACTGAATTTTTCCTACTCTGACTGTTTTCCATGTGTGTTGGTTATTAGCATCTATATATACAACTCCACCCGGTGATTTAAAACTTTGGTCTTTAATATGTTCCCGAATCATATTCACATCATCTGTACCAGCATCTTGAACTGCTTGCGCCCACAAATAAACTCCAAAATATCCAGCTTCAAGAGGGTCAGAGGTAACTCTATTTTTTCCATACTTTGTTTTAAATTTTTCAACAAATTCCAAATTTTGATAATTATTAATAGTTTGAAAATAATTCCAGACTGCATAATCACCTACCACATCTTGACCGGGTAATGATTTCAATTCTTCTTCAGCTATACTAAAAGAAATAGTAGGTATTTTTTCAGAGCTAATTCCGGCTTGTCTCAAAGCTTTAAAAAAAGCGATATTACTATCACCATTAATTGTATTTAAGATGATATCTGGTTTAGTAGCTAGGATTTTTTCAATTACAGTTTCTACTTTCTTGCTACCCAAAAGGATATATTCTTCTCCTAAAACTTTTCCATCTAAGGCAGTTACTTGGTCTGTAATAATGGCATTGGCTGTGTGGGGAAAAATATAATCAGAACCAACTAAGAAAAAGCGTTTACCTAAATTATCAAAAGACCACTTGACGGCAGGAATAATTTGTTGATTTGGTGCAGCACCTGTATAAACAATATTGGGCGACTCTTCTAGTCCTTCATATTTCACAGGATAAATCAGTAGATGATCATACTTTTCAAATATAGGTTTTACGGTTTTACGACTAGCTGAAGTCCAGCAACCAAAAACTGTAACTACTTTTTCTTGAGTAATGAGATTTTCAGCTTGTTGTGCAAATATATTCCAGTTAGATTTACCATCAACTATAATTGGTTGAATTTTTCTGCCTAAAATTCCTCCTTTTTCATTGATTTCTTCAATGGCAAGTAAGGTAGCATCTACCACTGATTTCTCGCTAATTGCCATTGTCCCAGTTAGGGAATGAAGAATACCAACTTTAATAGGTTGTTGAGAGAATTTAATCTGAAGATGGGTTAAAATACATATTATTAACCCTAATCCAAAAGCTAGTATTAAAATAATATTTTTTTTGTTCATTAATTTTCTCATCTGTAACCTAATTAGAAAAATATTGAATACTCTATTGATTCAATAAGTTTCAGTCAATTTTAAAGATTTTTATGGATAAAATTAAAGGTAATTAATTTTACCATCTAAACTACCATAAAAAAGGATACATCTCACATCAGATAGATGAAGAGGTATAGACTCTGTATCTATAATACGAAACTTGGATTCATACTGAGAGAAGATGTTTAAATTCTTATCTAAATTTTCATATTTGGACGCTGACATCTACAGATGTCTACAAGACTCTAGCCACTACTCCTCAAGGTATCACCGAGATAGAAGCTAATCTAACTCACATCTTGCATTATGAGGACAATATCTAAATTTTTAGGTTTTAGGTTGAAGAAAAAAGAAGTATAGCTGTAGCCAGGATGATTAGGACATGATTGATCATTGAAACCTAATCATAGCAAGGGTTTTACTATTGCCTCTTGCCTTGTGCTATAAGTGATTTACCATAAGAAATAAGATAAAATCGAAAGACTCTACATAAAGATTGTGGGAAACGGCTGCGGCTTTATTGTGATTGTAGTTTGCAAGTTCTTCCACTAATAACAATTCTGTGTCAGGTTGCCCTAAATAAATCAGGATTTATACAGTTTCACTTTAATTATGTGAAAATATTCCCACTAATAACAGCAGGTTGAGCAGCCGCATCACCACTGCAATAGATCATTTGGTGCTAATTTTTACACAATATTACTTACGTTCTGAGTTTAAACTTTTGTCTCCACTACGTGCGGTGAAGTTTGCAAAGTTTGGGGTAAACTCCAATCTGGACGGAGTTTAGCGGCTTGACGTAAATAAATATGGTGAATGGGGGTAGAAGTTGGTAAATAGGCGTGAATTAAAAAGCGAATGCAACGAGGTAAACTGCCTTCAACGTGCATTTGTTGAACATCTAACATGGCGACACTATCCCAGAAGGGACGACTACGTGCGATCGCTGCTGGGAAAATAGCATCTAAATCCTTAGTGACAGAAAAAGTCACACTAATCATATCGTCTGGTTGGAGTTTATTTCTGCGCTCTAATTCATCTAATAATTCTGTAACTGAATCTCTAATTGCTTCCACACTGTTTTCTGCAACGGTTGTTGCACCACGAATTGCTCGCATTTGCCATTCCACTACCAAAATCCTCCTTTTTTATTTTTTATTTGTTAGTTATCAGTTGTCAGTTGTCAATTTTTGATTTTTACTACTGACCACTGACCACTGATCACTGATTACTGACCACTGACTAGGGACGATATAACCACATAGGTAAACCACTGGTAGACAGTTCAAATTCTAACCAATCAATCCCCCCAGCAATACCTGATTTAGCTTGACGACTTCCAGGTAGAAGACGACTTAATAACGGTTTCCGTTCTTCTAGCGTATAGCAAACAGTTTTCTCTGGATCAAGTCCTACTAATTCCGCAGTCCAACGTCGTGCATCTTCTTCTGTTCCTAAGCGGTCTACAACACCTAATTCTAAGGCTTGCTGTCCAGTAAAAATCCGTCCATCCGCAAAACTTTTCACCTTCTCCACAGTGAGTGAACGAGCTTGGGCGACAGTTTCTACAAATTGCTGATAGCTATAATCAATCAATTCTTGCAGAATTGTTTGTTCCGGTTCTGTGAGTTCTCTATCAAAAGCCAATATATCTTTGTAAGGCCCTGATTTAATCACTTTAAAGGAAACACCGATTTTTTCCAGCAACCGTTCTAGGTTATTTCCCCTTAAAATCACACCAATACTGCCTGTAATCGTTCCTGGGTTGGCCATAATATGCTCTGCACCCATCCCGATATAAACCCCTCCAGAGGCGGAAATATTGCCAAAACTGGCGACTATTTTGATTTTCTGGCCTAATCTTTTCAGGGCGCTATAGATTTCCTGGGAGTCTCCCACTGTTCCCCCAGGACTATCAATACGTAGCAGTAAAGCCGGAAATTTGCTTTCTTCTACGGTTTTTAATGCTTCGAGAACGTGTTTACGAGTTGAACCTGCGATCGCACCGCTAATTTCAATTCGTGCAATTTGTTTACGAAAGTTGGGCTTAAAAGGCCAAATCATGAGCAGTCAAATAACTTTTTAATATTCTGAATATTCCTAATATAGAACGCTCAGGGCGTAGTTACAGCAGGAGGTAAAGTCTGATCCTGTATGATTTTTAATTTTCAGTTTTTATTGCAGAAGACAAGAAGCAAGAGTCTAGAGGCAACAGCCAAGAGTGAAATCCTTGTTATGATTAGGTTTTAAGAATCAATAATCTCCTAATCATCCTGGCTACAACTATATCTCATTTAACTGTATACCCTGACAGGGGGACAAGAAGGAGAAAAAGCTTATGTAGTAAGAGATACAGAATGTGGGAGCAAAAAAAGATAAGTAATAAATAGTAAATATGAACTAACAGAGTAAAATGATAAGTGAAATATACCAGAAAGTGTT
>JBJTUF010000243.1:0-15860 GCA_046080565.1 Cuspidothrix sp.
GTTGAGGGTATTAACAACAAACTCAAGTTGATTAAACGTTCTGCTTATGGATTTAGAAATTTTGATAATTTCCGATTAAGATGCTTGCTTACTTGGAAGTTTAAATATTAGTTTAGCATACTATGTACTGATGAACCGAAAAAAACAATCTTAGTGAAGCATTATTTCATTGTGAATTGGCACACTTTTATGATTCAGATGACGAACATATACAAGTTAATTTAAGTTATTTATTTTTGGTTAATGATGAAATTACTAAAGCTAAAAATTCCTTGTATACAGTATTACAAAAAGAAGGTTTAAATTCTCACTTATTAGCTTTAGCTCAATATAATATGAGGATTGCAGAAATTAAATCTAGCAATTTAACTATATCTCTAGAACATATAAATCTTTCTATAGAAACTTTGCAATGCTTAGATTCCGATGATGATAATATTTGCTCATGTCTTCTAATTCCTAAAATTAATAATGGACAAATTAGTTTAGTAGAAGTTAGAGACAAAGATTTACTAGAAGTAGCTTGTGAAGCAAGAACAAATCTAGAACATTGGTTAAAATTTTCCGAAAATTAATATTAGCAAATTTTTATTATTTAATGGGTGTCCGTCGAGATAATACCAAAATGGTACAGCTTGTAAACAAATGTTTTTTCAAAAACTACTTTAGTAATTTACTAACTTCCCCAAAAATGATAAAGGTTTTGCAAAATCCTAAATTTTTCTAGAGTCATAACTGTTGTTCACCAGATAATTACTGGGAGTGTAGAGACAGAGATTGTAGGCGATCGCCTACAATAATTATGTAGACAATCGCTTTTATACCAAGCTGAATTTAATATTTACCTGTAAATACCCGTTCAGCAGTTCCTGTCATGTAAATGCGGTTGTCAATTTCTGACCATTCGATTTCTAGGAGTCCACCGGGTAATTCAATCGTAGCAGTGCGATCGCATTTATCATTCAATACTCCCGCCACTAAGGACGCACAAGCACCTGTACCACAAGCGAGGGTAATTCCTGCTCCCCGTTCCCAAACGCGCATTTTCAAATAGTTACGATTTACTACTTGAATAAATTCGGTGTTGGTTTTTTTAGGAAATACAGAATGACTTTCAAATTGGGGGCCAATGCTTTCTAAATTAATGGCCGCAACATCTTCTACAAAGGTGATACAGTGGGGATTACCCATACTGACACAGGTAACATCCCAAGTTTTTCCATCTACTTCTATGGGTTGATTAATGACTTTTGACTCGCTAGATGTGATAGTGGTGGGAATCTCCTCCGCTAATAATCGAGGTTCACCCATATCTACTTTGACTTGACCATCATCTGTGAGTTGGGGTGTAATCACACCTGCTAAGGTATGAATACGATATTTATCTTTGGTGCGAGAAATTCCTTCTAATTCCGTCAAAAATACCGCTAAACAGCGAATCCCGTTCCCACACATTTCCGGTTCTGAACCATCGGAGTTAAAAATTCGCATGGTGTAATCCGTGCCATTTTGTCCAGGAAGTGCGAAAATAACACCATCTGCTCCGATGCCAAAATGGCGATCGCACCACTTTACTGCTTTCTCTGGAGTCAATACTGGTGTCAATGAAGAACGGTTATCAATGAGAATAAAATCATTACCGAGTCCGTGATACTTAGTAAATTCGATAGCCATTTTACCTTGTGCAAATAATTTATCAAAGATTCATTAATTTTATTCAAAAACTGGGGAATTAGTCATCTTTTAATGAGCAACCACAAATCATCAAGTAGTAAGCAATCTATGGCAAGTAATCAATTTGATACCTCACTACCTAGCACACGCCAAATCCAAAAGTGTATTAAAGACAAAATCACAGTCGAATTTCGGTTAATGACTGGTGATCTCATCACAGGTAGGATATTTTGGCAAGATCACAATTGCATCAGTGTTTTAGATAGTAATAATGAACAAATTACAGTTTGGAGACAGGCGATCGCCTATATGAAACCTTTGGGTGGTATGGTAACGGAAAGAGGGTTAGTTCCCCAAAATGCCAATGTTGAGGTTGCACCTATATAAATTTGAGATACTTGGCTTTTTTAAAAAAGGCGATTAGAAAGCAGATTAGAAATCCTAATTATGCACTTACTAAAATCGCCCCCTCACCAGCTATTCTGAGGGAATAAGAGTATTTTCAAAGTCCCCCAAAGTTGGGGGATTTAGGAGGCAAAACAGGCTCAAAAACATAGAGGTAGGACTTGTGTGTACAGCATAGCCTTACAAGGAGGGTATTTTCCTACAGAATTGGTATTAAATATTCTCTAACCAGTTTTGTAAATCTTCCACCGTTTCTAAATCAAATATCGCTTCTCCTAAATCTTCTAATATTTCTACATTCAATGTTCTAATTTTTGCTTCTAATTCAATATCAATTTTACTAAATTTTCTCTTAACTTGACGGATAATTAAATCCTTTTCTCGTTCAATACCTCGTTCAATACCTCGTTCAATACCTCGTTCAATACCTCGTTCAATCCCTTGTTCCATCCAGCTAGTCACAATTTGCATAACTTCCTCTTTTTCTTCTTTCATAAATGTAGCTATTGCTGTTTGAAATTTCTCTTCTTCTATTTTATTCAGTCGTAAATATGTATCAATAAAACCTGATATCAATTGTATTTTGGCTGGATTTAGTTTCAAGGTGACTAATAACCTTAAACATTCTGCTTTGACTTTTGGCCTATCTGCTAGTGCTATGTTCATTTTTGACATCAAAGCTGATGCAACTGGATTTTGACGATTTAAAAAGTCTCGCCAGTTGAGTTGATTCAGTTGCACTACTTGATAATTAAATTTTCTCTCTTCTTTCTTGCCTCTTGCCTGTTTCCCTCTTGCCTCTAGTGTATATCTTAATAGATAAGATATTTCACTAGATTTACAAAAGTCAATAGATATTAGTTTTGGTTTTATTATCTATGTAATAGTGATTTTACCCTCGGCAAATTCGACTAAAGCAGTGAGTTCTGAGGCTGATCCGACTACTAATAAGCGATCGCCTAAAAGTAATGTAGTCTCACTATTAGGATAATCAATTTCTTCGCCATCAGCGCGGCGAATAGCCATTAAACTCACTCCAGTTAAATACCGCATATTCACTTCTTCTAAAGTCATGCCAATTAAAGGTGAATCTGCTGGTAAATCATACCAACGACGATTGAGATCACGGGTAACTTTTTGCAAGTATTGGGACACTTCAGCAGGTGAACTTTGAGGGCGTAAATCTAAATAATGATCTTGGCGAATTTGCTGCATTTTCTGTTGTACTACTTCTGGTAATAACCCTACAGTAATTAAGAGATAATTTACCATTTCTAAACTGGCTTCAAATTCTGGTTGCACTACTTCCTTTGCACCCAATTGATAAAGAACTTCAATATTTTTATCTTGGGTAGCACGGACAACCGTATCTAATTCTGGACATACTTCCAAGGCTCGTTTTAAACATAGGCGAATACTAGCAGGATCGGGGAGGGCGATGGCCATTCCTTGAGCATGATTTACGCCCGCAGTTTCTAATACATGAAGACTGACAGCATTACCATAAACATAGGGTATTCCTGCTTCTCTTAACTGTTCAATACGACTTTCTGATTGATCAATCACTACCACAGGTAATTGATATTGCTGTAACAACTTGACCAAATTTTTACCTAGTCGTCCATAACCACAAACAACTATATGATTTTTCTGGGGTAAATCTTCTGAAAAATCACGGGCTTGATCATCTACTAAGTAGGGTTTGAGCCAAGGCATAGATTCGGCAAAATCAAATAAAAATGGCACTAACCGCAAGATAAAGGGAGTTAACATTAAGGTAACGGCGGTAGTTCCTAATATTAGTAGATATATCCGCCGAGAAACTAAACCTAAAGCTTGCCCCTCACTAGCAAGGACAAAGGAAAATTCCCCAATTTGTGATAATCCTAAACCCACAATTAAAGCTGTTTTTAAAGGGTAACGAAATAACTTGACTAAAGGGGTAATAATTAAAAACTTGCCGAGAAAAACTAAAGCTACTAATCCGAGAATTAATTCGAGATTTTGCCACAGAAATACTGGATCAATTAACATTCCAATGGCAGCAAAAAATAAACTAGCAAAGATATCCCGCAATGGTTCAACAATAGTCAATGTTTCATCGGCATATTCCACTTCAGAAATCATTAAACCGGCGACAAATGCCCCCATTTCAATGGATAGTCCTAAAAATTCTGTAAATAGGGCAATTCCTAAACAGATAGTGACTACACCTAATAAAAATAATTCCTTGCTTTCCGTGCCGGCTAATAATCTCAATAAAGGGGGAATTAACCAAATGCCAGCCACGACCGCACCGGCGGCAAATAAACCGATTTTCAGCAATGCCATGACTACCGCGATACCAATGGCTTCTCCTGGTTCATGGAGGGCGGGTAATACGGCTAACATTAATCCCAGTGCCAAGTCCTGGACGACCAAAATCCCCAGCATTACCTGGCCGTGGGGTGTTTCGGTCTCATTGCGTTCCATGAGGCATTTGAGAACCACGGCGGTGGAAGACAGGGACAAAATCGAACCCAAAAATACACCTTTGGCGGGTAAAGTTCCCCAAAAACCTGTGATACCACAGACTAGGACGGTGATGAGAATTGTGAGGATAATTTGTAAAGCGCCTCCTCCAAGGGCGATCGCTTTTACCTTTTTAAGTTCTGCCAAGGAAAACTCTACACCCAAGGCAAACAATAAAAAGGCGACCCCAAATTGAGCTAATGTTTCTACTTGAATCAGTTCTTTAATTAGTCTGAGTCCAGATGGACCAACAACCATACCGCCGATGAGATATCCCAGCAAAACTGGTTGTTTTAACAATGCGGCTAGTAGTCCACCGCAAGCAGCAGCAGCAAACACCGTAACCAAATCAATAATTAACCGAAAATCTTCTTGCACCAGTTTTAATTAAGAACTATAAAGAACTATATAGATTTATTCTAGAAGTTTTCTGGAAAAAACTAGCTCTTTAAATCACAGTTTGACTGCTTGAACGCTTAATGCTTGGCGATCGCTCTTTTCTTGTGGACATCTGATCACAGTTTTCCGCAAGGAAGAGACGAGAGGGAATTTATGAGAAAATTTTCCATGATTGGTGTTGTAATTGAGTAAATTTCGTGTAATTTAATACTGTGGTGTTCTGGAGATGCTAGTCAGTGAAACAAATAATCATCATTATTTTGGCTATGGTGATGGGATTATTGGTGGCCATGGAGTTAGGATTGCGATCGCTGTTTGGTTTTGGTAATCCCCTAACTTATATTAAGGATGAACAAATTGGCTATTTATTAGCACCGAATCAAAGCACCAAACGCTTTGGAAATCGCATTGAAATTAATCAGTATTCTATGCGGAGTCAGACTATCCAAAAAGTACCATCCCCTTCAACTTTGCGGATTCTCCTTTTAGGAGATTCTATCGCTAATGGAGGCTGGTGGACTGATCAGGACAAGACTATTTCTAGTTTGCTGATGAATTCTTTACTATCTAATAGTCATACGAAACAAGTAGAAGTATTAAATGCTTCTGCAAATTCCTGGAGTCCGCGCAATGAATTAGCCTATTTACAAAAGTTTGGCACTTTTAACGCCCAGGTGGTGGTATTACTAATTAATACTGATGATTTGTTTGGGTCTGTACCTACTTCTTTACCAGTGGGACGGGATCATAATTATCCAGATCGTAAACCTCCCTTAGCAATTGTGGAAGTGTTAAAACGCTATGTGATCAAGCAAAAACCCATTCCTGAACTGGAAGCCTTAAATAATGAAGGAGGTGATAGAGTGGGGATTATTTTAGAAGCGATCGCTAATATCAAAACTTTAACTCAAAATAATAATTGTCAATTAATTATCGCCATGACCCCCCTATTAAGAGAAATTGGTCAACCTGGTTCTCGTGATTATGAAATCATCGCTCGTCAGCGTCTTAATGATTTTGTTAAAGCTAATCAAATTCCTTATATAGATTTCTTGCCTATTTTCCAATCTCAAATTAACCCCAAAGATATTTATCAAGATAACATTCATCTTAACAGTTTAGGTAATACACTAATCAGTCAAGAAATTGAAAAAGCACTTGTAAAAAAATTGAATTGAAGTCATAATATCCCCACCTCTTTGATTTATGCTGTCAGAAAATTATCAATTGATCTGGATATCAACGATTGCTACAGATGAATAAAGTCAATAGTTGCCATCAATTTTATCATCACTGTCCATAAAACATCGCAAAAATGTCATACTATAAATTGTTAACTTTTTTAAACTCACATTATGAAAGCAATTTGGAATGGCGCTGTCTTAGCCGAAAGCGATAAAACTGTAGTAGTAGAAGGAAATCATTACTTTCCTGCTGACGCTATTAACAAGCAATACTTTACCGATAGCAGCACTCACACCACTTGTTCTTGGAAAGGAGTTGCTAGTTACTACAGTATTGAAGTAGATGGACAAATTAACAAAGATGCGGCATGGTACTATCCCAGCACCAAGGAAAAAGCCAAAAATATAGAAGGTTATATTGCTTTTTGGAAAGGTGTAAAAGTAGAATCTTAGTCCCAGATTAAATCCCAGAATTGAGGTAAGACCAAAAAATTACCGACTGCTTTTAGTGATAAGCATTTAGCTATCAGCCGTCAGCTAAAACTGCTTCTTCAACTAAGTTTAAATCATTTTTCAGGCAAACTGATCTGAAAATCAATTCCTAGTTTTGACTTAAAATGATCATAAATTCTAGATGATAGCTGATTACTGACTGCTGAATGCTTACTATCGCCTTACCTCAATCCTGAAGTACAACCCCTAAATTTCAACCTATATACAAAGCCAGTTTTACTTCTGACTTCTGACTCCTATATCCTGGCATTTTTAATCTTTAGCAATGACAATATCATTAGATTTAATCACAGCATAAGCTTCTGTACCTTCAAATAATTCTAATTCTTCGGCAGAAACTCTAGTAATCATTGCAGTTAGCTCTACTTTATGAACAATTTCTAAAGTTACTTCAGTATTAACGCTGCCTGTAGTAATTCGTTTCACAATTCCCTTGAGAATATTACGAGAACTCACTTTCAAAGGTTTTTTAGGACTAATAATTGGCAACTCATCTCTATGGATCTCTACTTTTGCCTCTGAGCTTGATAATGATATTGGTGGAGATGAATATTTATTTAATCCTCGTACTAACTCCCGTAAAATCTCTGTTTTAGTTCGTTGAGAATTTTCACAAAACTCTTCTAAAATTTTACGTTCTTCTTCAGATGTTTGAAATGTTACCCAACCCTGTTCTTTTCGTGGCATAAAATTACTAATTTACTGGTATAAAGTTTAGACAAAATCAAGAAGAGTCAATCTTTTTACAGCCTGATTAAATCCAAGTAGAAGTAGAAGTTTGTAAAGTGTTTGATCATCTGTAATTAAAAAGTAATAACAAAAAACAGGACTTACTCAAGACAGTAAGCCCTGTAAGCATTATAATGCCAATTTATACCAAACTGAAAAATAGATGATGAAAATGGGATAAAAGAGATGAACTAAGGTTTTTTCTCAGTTTTCACCTTAGCATCTACCTTGACACTTTTCACACCTGGTACTTCTTTCGCCAAAGTTTCAGCTTTTGTAATTTCTTCCTGAGAAGTTGCTGTTCCTTGAATGATAATCTCACCATTTTTATTAACAACTTCCAATTTATTACCAGGTATACCTACTTTTAACTTTTTGCTGACTTCCATTTTTAAGTCCTTGGTAGCTGAAGAAGTTGTAGTAGGACTAGGACTGGAAGTTGCAATAGGAGTTGCAGTAGTCTTATCTGTAATTGGCGTAGCATCTGAAGCTGGTTTTGCTGGTAAAATAGGCGTTGGATTATTACTACCAGTAGTTTCT
This sequence comes from Cuspidothrix sp., assembly GCA_046080565.1. GTDB lineage: Bacteria > Cyanobacteriota > Cyanobacteriia > Cyanobacteriales > Nostocaceae > Cuspidothrix. Next base: position 7,956 of record JBJTUF010000243.1, read on the forward strand.
GAACCTGTTTTTGGTGGTTCTTGACAACTAACCAGACCCGTTACCAAAACGCCACTAACGAGAAAAGAAATTAACTTTTTCATGTTGATTTCCAAGATTTAATACTTGAAGTGATGGATTTTTCTGTGAGTAATGTCCAGGAGAAAATCTTAAACGAAGAATTAAATTGCTACACCCAAACTTCCTAAATCAAACACCTAGATAACCAAGAAAATGACAACTTCCCAATAACTAAATTAAACCGCCTTTATTGAAAAGAGCCAATTTAATTGTATCCATGGTCATAGACTACTAACTGTTTGATTCTCACCAGAAGTCACTATCTCTATATTCTCTATCCTAAAGACTCAGCCGCATCTTTTCCTGGATTGATATTGATGAATTTTCTTCGTCCTTCTCCCTTTGACCTTCTGACTCAGTGATATAGTGACTCAGTGAGTTACAAAAGCCCATTTTGCGAAAATATCTTCACCCAAAGAGGAAATTGCACCTTAAATGTTCGGTTATACCACTTTCTCCCTTGACACTAATGACTATAATCTCGTAGATATAGCGTGCAATCTCTACTCTACCCACCATTAGCTGCCCCAGCAATCAAGAGGTGAAAACCCGTGTACCAATGGATTTTACCAAGTCTCAAGGAAGTTTTATCCGTAAGTCAATCTCATCATGCTGAATCTTCTCCCACGAAAGCAGAACAGCAATGGCGTGTGAGTTTGGCCGCTACAGAAAATTTACTACGGAAAACTTTAGCTACGACTGCACCTGATACTATTCAAGGTTTGGTATTAGCTGCACCTGCACCTTTATTTAGTCATCCACAACTGACACAACAGTTACAAACGGTCACTTTTACAGCCAAACCTTTTAACCCTTTAGCCTTGATGCCATTTGATATGTCCTCAACAATGGCAGATCATATTAATCATATAGAAACAATTATTCCCCATAGTCCCACTTGCCAAGAGTCTATTTTACCTTTATTACCAGCTGATCCTCTCGGTGCGGAACAGTTTTGCTTAGTTTTTACAGATAAATTTAGATTAGTTTTGGTTTTAGCTGATGATCAAAATGGCAAAAAAGAGTTTTTATTTTCCTTTGAACCAGAGATAGTAAAACAAGCTTGGCAAGCTTTAGGTGCTAGGGTAGTTTTGACTAATCCAGAATTGTTTGCTGATTTAGATATTCAAGTCCAAAATTATCCTTTAGTTGCACCAGATTACCAAATTATAATTCAATTTAGTCAGTTATTATTGCAAGAATTAACTACTACAGAAAGTAATTCCGTTACTCATAATTCAGTACCATCTCACATACCTACTCCAGCGCCTAAACCTGCACCTCGTCCTGATGTTGAATTATTACAAGCCTTTGCCCATGAAGTGCGCACGCCGTTAACAACTATTCGGATGATGACCAGGTTACTATTAAAACGTCAGGATTTACCTGTGAATGTGATCAGTCGTTTACAGGTTATTGATCATGAATGTACTGAGCAAATTGACCGGATGGAGTTATTATTTAAAGCGGCAGAATTAGAAAATTTATCACAACCTACAAAATGTGCTAATTCTCAATTGACACCGATGTGTTTAGATGCTGTTTTACAGCACAGTATCCCCCGTTGGCAACAGGCAGCAACTCGTCGGAATTTAACTTTAAATGTAGTTTTACCTCAACAATTACCGACTGTCGTCAGTAATCCGGCTATGTTTGATCGGGTATTGACGGGGTTAATGGAAAATTTTACCCGCAGTTTACCTCCTGGTAGTTGTATTCAAGTACAAGTTATGACTGCCGGTGATCAGTTAAAATTGCAATTGATACCTCAGTTTGATTTTCAAAATAAAAGCTATATTGCTACTCCACCTATTCGCAAATCTTTAGGTCAATTGTTAATGTTCCAACCAGAAACAGGAACTATTAGTTTAAATATGTCTGCAACTAAGCATTTATTTCAAGCTATTGGGGGTAAATTGATTGTCCGCCAACGTCCTCAAAATGGTGAAGTTTTGACAGTTTTCTTGCCTTTAGAAGTTAAGAGAATTTAATAAAATTGGTTCATAAAATTGGTTCTTCAGTACATAGTATGCTGAACTAATATTTAAATTTCTAACTAAATCAATAATCAGAATGTGAAGGAATCAGAGATTTTCAGGATATTATTTAATGATAGGTTGTAGAAAGTCGAGATTTTTTTGCTTATTCTGATTTGTGAAAATCTGAACTTATGCGAAACCTACTGCAAATACTGTCATTGCGACCAAAGGAAGTAATCTCAAACCCCTACATTAATACCATTTCTTTATGAGGCTGCGCCTAATCTTTTAATCTTCTGTTTTCCTCCTCTGTGTCCTCTGCGCCTCTGCGGTTCGTTCCTATCTAAATTTGGCGCATCTTTATAGAGAATTGGTATAAGTCCTAAAAATTACAACATTATAGCTGTAGACAGGATGATTAGGACATAATTGATCCTTGAAACCTAATTATAGTAATGGTTTTACTATTACCTCTTGTCTCTTGGCTTCTACCATAACCACCAATAAACAACCGATATCGGTATTGTGACTCTAAAATGTCACTACACTGCGAATTGATTCTCCTCGGTGCATTAAATCAAAAGCATCATTAATATTTTCAATGGGCATGACATGAGTAATTAAATCATCAATATTAATCTTGCCATCCATATACCAATCTACAATTTTCGGTACATCTGTCCGCCCTCTTGCACCGCCAAAAGCTGACCCTTTCCAAACTCTTCCAGTTACTAATTGAAAAGGACGAGTTCTTATTTCTTGTCCTGCACCAGCAACACCAATAATGACACTAACACCCCAACCTTTATGACAACATTCTAAGGCTTGACGCATGGTATTAACATTACCAATACATTCAAAAGAATAGTCAGCACCACCTTTTGTTAAATCTACTAGATAGGGAACTAAATCACCTCCTACTTCCTTGGGATTAACAAAATGTGTCATGCCAAATTTTTCCGCTAATTCACGTTTGTTAGGATTAATATCTACTCCAATAATCATATTTGCGCCTACCATTCGCGCCCCTTGGATCACATTTAAGCCAATTCCACCCAGTCCAAAAACTACTACATTTGCGCCTGGTTCTACTTTAGCTGTATAAATAACCGCACCAATTCCTGTTGTTACACCACAACCGATATAACAGACTTTATCAAAAGGGGCATCTTCCCGAATTTTTGCTACTGCAATTTCTGGTAGTACCGTATAATTAGCGAAGGTGGATGTACCCATATAATGATGAATCATGTCGCTACCGATACTAAATCTGCTAGTACCATCGGGCATTAAACCCTGTCCTTGTGTACCGCGAATCGCTTGACAGAGGTTTGTTTTAAAGCTGAGGCAATAATCACATTGACGGCATTCGGGGGTGTATAAAGGAATGACATGATCTCCGGGTTTCACGCTTTTGACATCTGCCCCTACTTCTACAACTATACCAGCCCCTTCATGGCCTAAAATTGTCGGAAATAACCCTTCAGGATCATTACCAGAAAGGGTAAAAGCATCAGTATGGCAAACTCCACTGGCTTTAATTTCAATTAATACTTCCCCTGGTTGTGGTGGTGCTAGTTGTACGGTTTCAATAGTGAGGGGTTTACCTGGGGTGTAAGCTACTGCTGCTTTGACTTCCATTCAATTCTCCTTTCTTGATTGTTCCTAGTGATTGTTTAATATCAAGATGTGATTGCAAAGATTTTGCAAAAAATTTTAGGTAATTGCTTGTCAACTGACTCTATGTATAGTACATTAGTACCTATCACAAGAGAAATCCCCCACCTTCACAAGTGGGGCTTTATTAACTACCAGATTTTGTTAAAATCGCATTCATTGGTTTAGATTGGTTAAAGGTAGTAGCTGTTTTGGCAACTATAGCGGTATGCAGTTGAATGAGATAGGAACTCAAATTTAAAAATTATACAGGATAAGGTTTTTCCTCCTGCCTCCTGCCTATATAATGAACTTTGTCTTAGCTGCAACCACCCAATTACCTATCCACTTTGGCGATTAATATCAGTCTCTAACAAACATGATAAAACCTGCCCTTACTAAAATCGGCACTCAAATGTCCAACTTAACTGGCGTGAGAGCGATTATGAAAGATATTAACGAAACCCTCAGAGCTAGTAAGGGAAAAGAATTATATAATTTGAGTGCGGGTAATCCGTTGATTTTACCAGAGGTAGAAAAGTTATGGCGAGATTGCACAGCAGATTTATTAGCTAGTTCTGAATATGGTGAAGTTGTTTGTCGTTATGGTTCTAGTCAAGGTTATTCACCATTAATTGAGGCTATTGTTAAGGATTTTAACCAGCGTTATGGGTTAAGTTTAAGCGACCGGAATATTTTAATCAGTGCGGGTAGTCAAACTATATATTTTTATGCGGCTAACGCTTTTGGTGGTTATACACAAGATGGCGGTTTAAAAGAAATTGTTTTACCCTTAAGTCCTGATTATACTGGTTATGGTGGTGTTTGCTTATACCCAGAAGCTTTAATTGCGTATAAACCTACTTTAGATATTGATACAACTGCGCACCGCTTTAAATATCGTCCTGATTTTAACCAGCTTTCACTGACAGAAAATACTGGTTGTGTGATTTTCTCCCGTCCTTGCAATCCTACGGGTAATGTTTTAACTAATGATGAAGTTCACAAAATCGCTGCTTTAGCTGCACCTCATGATATACCTGTTTTGATTGATTCTGCTTATGCACCGCCTTTCCCAGCATTGAATTTTACAGATATGACTCCGGTATTTGGGGACAATATTCTCCATTGCATGAGTTTATCAAAGGCAGGATTACCTGGGGAACGGATTGGGGTAACTATTGGTGATGAAAATCTGATTCAAGTTTTGGAATGTTTTCAAACTAATGTGGGGATTCATTCTTCTCGATATGGTCAAGCGATCGCTGCCCGTGCGATAGAATCAGGTACATTAGCCAATATTGCGGAAAATGTGATTCGTCCTTTCTACCAGAAAAAGTTTGAGGTGTTAGAAAGCACATTAGAAGCAGCCATGCCCAAAAATTTACCTTGGTTCTTACATCGTGGTGAAGGAGCGATTTTTGGTTGGTTGTGGTTGCAAGATTTACCGATGACAGACTGGGAATTTTACCAAGAATTAAAGAAAGTGGGTGTAATTGTTGTTCCTGGTAGTAGTTTCTTCCCTGGTTTGAAAGAAGAGTGGGAACATAAACATCAATGTCTGCGAATTAGTTTAACTGGTAGTGATGAGGAAATTGCTATTGGTATGCAGCGTTTGGCTAAGGTTGCTGAACAGGTTTATGAAAGTGCGGCTGTAAGTGTGTAAGAGAAATGAACCACGAAAGCACGAAGAACACGAAGAAGAATGTAGGGGCAGGGTCTACCCGCCCTAAATCCGATTCTCCCCACCCAGAGTCTCCTCTCAGTCCCCAGTCCCCAGTCCCCAATCTTGATGATTGGATAGAAATTGGCAAAATTGTCTCACCGCAAGGTTTAGCTGGCGAATTGCGGGTTTATCCGAATACTGATTTTCCTGAACGCTTTGAAGAACCGGGAAAACGCTGGTTATTGCGTCCAGGGGAAACAGAACCGCAGCCAGTAGAATTGTTAGATGGGCGGTATATTGAGAATAAGAATCTCTATGTGATTAAATTAAAAGGAGTAAGCGATCGCCATCAAGCTGAAAATATGCGTGATTGTCGGTTGTTTGTGCCGATTAGCGATCGCCCACAACTAGACGAAGGTGAATTTCATGTTTTAGATTTGATAGGATTGCCAGTCTTTATGCAATCATCTGGCCAATTAGTAGGAACAGTGGTGGATATTTTACCTTCAGGTCATGATTTATTAGAAGTAAAATTAGATGCTACTTTTGCTGAAGATAAAGCCGGAAAAACAGTGTTAATTCCCTTTGTTATGGCCATTGTTCCAGTTGTAGATTTAGCAACTCATCGAATTGAAATTACTCCTCCCTCTGGTTTATTATCAATTAATGATTAGATGTAGAGGTTTAGCAATGCTAAACCCTAGAAAACAAAATTAAATTTAAATTTCCAAATAAAAAACATGACTAAAATCATTGTTACAGGTGTTGCTGGTTTTATTGGTTCTCATCTAGCTGAGACATTATTAAAACAGGGTCATGAAGTGATTGGTATTGATGAATTTAATGATTATTATGATCCCACTTTAAAACAGAAAAATATTGCTAATTTCCAAAATTTACCTAATTTTACTTTAGTAACAGGAGATATTCAATCTTTAGATTGGCAAAAACTTCTCCTCGATGTAGAATTGATTTATCATCAAGCGGCACAAGCTGGAGTTAGAGCAAGTTGGGGTCAAGGTTTTCGAGCTTATACTGAACGAAATATTAACGCCACACAAGTTTTATTAGAAGCTGCTAAAGATGCTCAAAACTTGCAAAGATTAGTATTTGCCTCCACATCTAGTATTTATGGAGATGCAGAAACTTTACCAACTAATGAAGAAATTAAACCCTTACCTGTATCACCTTATGGTATTACTAAATTAGCTGCTGAACGATTGGGTTTTTTATATCATAAAAACTTTGGTGTGCCATTTGTGGCTTTGCGATATTTTACAGTTTATGGACCCAGACAACGGCCAGATATGGCATTTCATAAATTTTTTAAAGCAGTTTTAGCAGATGAAGCAATTCCAGTTTATGGTGATGGACAACAAACGAGAGATTTTACATTTGTTAGTGATGCAATTGCCGCTAATTTAGCTGCTGCTATTGTCCCAGAAGCAATAGGCCAAATATTCAATATTGGCGGCGGTAGTAGAGTAGTATTAGCAGAAGTCTTAGATACAATGGCGGAAATAGTGGGTAAACCCATCAAACGCAACCATATTGAAAAAGCCATGGGAGATGCACGTCACACTGCTGCTGACGTATCCAAAGCTCGGAAAATTCTCAATTATCAACCCCAAGTATCATTACGAGATGGTTTAACCCAAGAATGGGAATGGGTGAAAACTTTGTATTAGACCTCGTATTTCCTCTGTGTTCTCTGTGCCTCTGTGGTTCGATAACCTACTGATAAACCGCAGATGGCACACAATAAAGAAGAGTCAAAAAAAGGATTTTTCAAAATTCAGATACAATAGGAAAATATAAATTACAAAAAATTCTAAAAATACTCACAACAGGGAGTTAGATTTATGGTAGCTACTCCAATTTCCAACATTTCACAAATATCAAAAATTGCCATTTCTTGGGAAGTATTACCCGAAGATTTTATCTTAGAAGAAGAAGCTGTCGAAAATACTGCACAACCATTAATCGCTGGTGCATTGCGAGAAAGCCTAGAAATAAGCGGATATATTCAACCCACGATGCTCATAGCTGCCAATTTGGGTATCTGTGCCACAATAGATGGCAAACTTGTTGTTAAAGCACCGGATTGGTTTTTTGTGCAGACCGTTTTACCCTTGTCTGGGGCGACAGATAGACGCAGCTATACCCCCCACCTAGAACTACGGTGTACACACAAGTGGGTGTAAAGTAGAAAGGGAAGTCCCTGAGGAGATAAAACAGGTGGAAAATCCAATTTTGATTCATGCACAAGAGCATAAAGGAAAAACATTCGGCGACCCAAGGCTGGTAAAAAGGGGGCTAAATTATACTCAGCAATGGAAACACATAAGACAGTAAATATTCGGAAAATAAGTAAAAATAGAGCAGAGCAAGTGGGATATTACCGATTTTTACAGAATGAAAATGTGACAATAGGTGAGTTATCCAGTGGGTTAGGAAACAGTTGTGCGTTAAATGCAGACGGAAAACATATATTAGCAATTAGCGATACCAGTGAAATTAACCTACAGTCGCATTTAGGAAGAT
>JBJTUF010000244.1:0-22308 GCA_046080565.1 Cuspidothrix sp.
CGTCGTAGTATTCGACAAAAGTCAAGACGAGCTGCGATGAATGATCAATACATGATTTCTGTGTTAGCAGCATCCATCGCAAACTATTCTCCTCTACTGTAATTCCCCTGTCAATAGGGCTTGAGATGCGCTAACCCTGTGTGAAGTTATCAGACTTAGGGGTGAAAGAACTCAAAGGGTTAAAACTCACAGCTGAGTCTAGCTTTAACGGTCCAGACTTTAAATTGGTGGCTAGAAAGAATATTCCTGAACCTGGTACAATGGTAGGCTTAGGCGCAGTAGCTACAGTTGGTTTTTTACTTCGTCGTCAACAGAAACAAGTGAAAATTTCATAGAAGATTTAATTTTTTCTGAGGACAATTAATGATTTTTGTCTAGGGGTAATTCATGGATTACCCCTATATGCGTAGAGTTAACGATATAGCGGTATGCAATTAAATGAGATACAAACTTGATTGAAAAAGTCTTACACCAAAATCTTTTCAACTCTGTTACCTGTCACCTGTCACCTGTCACCTGCTATAGTATCTGGTTAAAATATAAGAGTTCTCAACTTTGGTTAATCAGGTGATTTCTCATTCTCCCACCACCAAAATTCCTACTATCATCCTTGTAGATGGTCATTCTCTAGCGTTTCGTTCCTACTTTGCTTTTGCTAAAAGTAGAGGTGGGGGACTGCGGACAAAAGCGGGGATTCCTACCAGTGTTTGTTTTGGTTTTCTCAAATGCTTACTGGAAGTGATGAAAACAGAACAACCACAAGCGATAGCTGTAGCATTTGACTTATCTGCGCCTACATTCCGCCATGAAGCAGATGATAACTACAAAGCAAATAGGGCAGAAACACCAGAAGATTTTATTCCCGATGTTGAAAATCTCAATGAATTATTAACAGCTTTAAATATACCAATTATTACACAACTAGGTTATGAAGCGGATGATGTTTTAGGAACTTTATCACAAAAAGCGTCTGCGGCTGGTTATCGAGTGAAAATATTATCAGGAGATAGAGATTTATTTCAATTAATTGATGAGAAAAAAGGGATTACAGTTTTAAATTTTAGTCCTGAAGCATTGAAACGTTCGACAAATAGTATCACAGAATTTCAAGCAGAACAAGCTAAAGAAAAATTAGGGGTGTTACCTACACAAATTGTAGATTTTAAAGCTTTGTGTGGTGATACATCTGATAATATTCCTGGAGTTAAAGGAATTGGCGAAAAAACAGCCGTAAAATTATTGAATACCTATAATTCTTTAGAAGAAATATATCAAAAAATAGATGAAATTGCAGGTGCAATCCAGAAGAAATTAATTGGGGGTAAAGAAGATGCAATACATTCACAATATTTAGCTAAAATAGTTTTAGATGCACCTTTAGAAGTTAATTTAGAAGATTGTCAATTAACAGGGTTTGATAATACTAATTTAATTCCGATTTTAGAGAAATTAGAATTTAATAAATTTATTCAGCAAATTAACGAACTACAAGAAAAATTTGGCGGTGAAGTTACAGAAATAAAAACCGAGGAAACTAATAAAATTGAACCGGAAGAAGATAATGATTTATGGTTTTTCAGTGCGGAAGATACAGCAAATGCAGAAAAATCACCAGAGTCCTCAATTCAAATTCGCATCATTGATACAGAAGATAAATTAGAAGAATTAGTTAGCATTCTCAAACAATGTACTAACCCTGAAAAACCTGTTGCATGGGATACAGAAACCACAGATTTAGATCCCAGAGATGCAAGTTTAGTAGGAATAGGGTGTTGTTGGGGAATAGGAGAAAATGATACTGCTTATATTCCCATTGGTCATAAAATCGGTAATAATTTAAAATTAGATTTAGTTTTAACCAAACTACGACCAATTTTAGAAAGTGTAAATTATCCCAAAACTTTTCAAAATGCAAAATTCGATAGATTAATTTTTAAAAATCAAGGAATTACCTTGACTGGAGTAATATTTGATCCCATGTTAGCAAGTTATTTATTAAATCCTGATAATACCCATAATTTAAGCGATTTATCTTTAAGACATTTGGGATTACAACTAACAGAATATAATGATATTGTTCCTAAAAATGGGAAAAAAGAACCACAAAAAAATATTTCTGATGTTAGTATTAATAAAGTGGCTTATTACTGTGGTACTCAAGTTTATGCAACATTTCAATTAGTTGGTAAATTGCGGGATGAATTAGCAAAAATATCAGCTTTAAATAAACTCTTAGTAGAAGTGGAACAACCCCTAGAAGTGGTGTTAGCGAAAATTGAATATACAGGGGTGAGAATTAATTCTGATTATTTACAGGAATTATCTCAACAATTAGAATCTGAATTAGGAAAATTAGAAATACAAGCAACGGAAATTGCTGGAGAAACATTTAATTTAGGTTCTCCCAAGCAACTAAGTTATATTTTGTTTGAAAAACTGGGTTTAAGTACCAAATATTCCCGGAAAATTCAAACTGGTTATTCTACCGATGCAGCAACTTTAGAAAAACTCCAGGAAGTTGATGATACTGGTTTTGTGGATTTAATTATTGAAAATCGCACTCTATCAAAATTAAAATCTACCTATGTGGATGCTTTACCAGAGTTGGTACATTCCAAAACTCAGAGAATACATACTAATTTTAATCAAACTGCAACTACAACCGGTCGGTTATCTTCTTCTAATCCTAATTTACAAAATATTCCCATTCGTACTGCTTTTAGTCGTCAAATTAGAAAAGCATTTTTACCTGAGTCTGGTTGGTTAATGGTTGCTGCTGACTATTCACAAATTGAGTTAAGAATTTTAGCACATTTGAGTCAAGAACCTGTGTTAATTCAAGCATATCAAAATAATGAGGATATTCATACTGTAACTGCAAAATTAGTTTTTGAAAAAGAGGACGTATCATCAGAAGAAAGACGTTTTGCGAAAACCATTAATTTTGGTGTAATTTATGGGATGGGTTCGTTAAAGTTTTCCCGTTCTACGGGTGTAGATAAGAATACTGCAAATGAATTTATTAAGAAATTCAACCAAAGATATCCCTTGGTTTTTGCATATTTAGAAAATGTGAAAAAACAAGCTATTTCTCAAGGTTATGTAGAGACAATTTTAGGAAGAAGACGTTATTTTGATTTTACTACGAGAAGTTTACAAGAATTAAAAGGCAGAAATTTAGAAGATATTGATGTGAGTAAGTTGAAAAATTTAGGCGCTATTGATGCGGGATTATTACGTTCTGCTGCAAATGCACCAATTCAAGGTTCAAGTGCAGATATTATTAAGATTGCGATGGTACAATTACATGAGGTTTTAAAGAAATATAAAGCACGTTTATTATTACAAGTTCATGATGAATTAGTATTTGAAGTTCCTCCGCAAGAGTGGGAACAATTGCAATTACAAATTAAGTCGGTGATGGAAAATGCTGTGAGTTTAAGTGTACCTTTAGTTGTAGATGTGCGTGCTGGTGATAATTGGATGGAGACGAAGTAGCTAAAAAAGGACTAGAAAAATTAAATTTTTTCAACAAAGTTCTAAATGAATTTCTGACTAAAGAATTTTCACTTTCATTAAAATAAAATATTTCATATTTCATATTTCATATTTCATGTTAAATATACATTTTGATTAAATCATGAAAACTTACGACTGGATTATTATTGGTGCGGGAATTACTGGTGCTGCACTTGCTTATGAACTAAGAAAAGTCGGATTTTCTGTACTTTTGTTAGAACAAGATGAAATATCTCAAAATGCTACTCGTTATAGTTATGGAGGAATTAGTTTTTGGTCAGGAACAACACCAATTACACAACAATTATGTGAGGAAGGTATTATTCGTCATCGGATTTTATCACAGGAGTTAAATGCAGATACCCAATTTCGGGAATTAGATTTATTAATGACTATTCCTGTGGATGTTAATCCTGAAATGATAGCTAAATCTTATCAAAAAGCTTTAATTCCTCCTGGTTTAATTACTATTCAAGCAGCTTGTGAATTAGAACCTTTATTAAATCCTCAAGTCATATCTGGTGCATTAACTGTTAAACATGGTCATGTTCACCCAGAAAAAACTACCCAAGCTTATATTCAAGCTATGGTAAATTTAGGAGGAGAAATCCAATTTGGAAAATTTTTACAATTAATCACTACTCCCACAAAAAAATGTCAGGGAGTGAAAACAAATAACATGACTTTTCATAGTGAAAATATTGTATTTTGTGCTGGGGGAATTAGTCGTCAATTACTAAAATCAATGGGTATTGCTACGAAAATATATTTTTCTCATGCAGAAATTATCGAAACACCTCCTCTAGATATGCAATTACACACCTTAGTATCACCAGCAAATCTGCAAAGATTTCAACTAGAAATAGAATCTACTAAAATTGATGAATTATGGGATAGTCCAGATTATGAAATAGCACTATCAATTTTAGATGCTGGTGTGGTACAATTTTTTGATGGTAGTTTACGTATAGGTCAAATTAGCCGAATTTTAACAAATCCTGAAGCGAAAATTAACTCAGCAGTGAGTGAAAAATGGTTAAGAGAAAGTATTACAAAAATATTACCAAGTTTAGGAAATGTCCCAGGAAGATGGCATCATTGTTTAGTGGCGTTTACTCAGGATAAATTACCTTTAATTGGTGCTATTTCTGAATTTTCAGGACTGCATATTTTTTCTGGTTTCAATAGTCCTTTTATTTTTGTTCCTCCTTTAGCTGTCCGGTTTGCTAAGTTTGTCTCTGGTGCAGAAGATGAGATAATTAAACAGATGTCTCCTTACCGTTAGTCTTTTTTATATGGGGCGGTAAAAATTAAACGCGGATGAACGCAGCTGAATGCAGATAAAGATTGAATATTAATTCTCTTCTTCTTTTCTTTCTGCGTGTCTTTGTGATTCATTTAATTCATAATTTTCTGATGGAAAGGGAATTTTCATGAGTTTTGCAGCTTCTTTTAATAGTGCTTGTTGTTCATTGTGAATAATTTCTAACCGTTGGGAAATTTCGGTTAATCTTTGTTGTTGACTGTGAGTTTTTCTAAGGGAGGAAATTCCGAATCTACCAAATTTTATCCAGAGAGTTTTTAATAATTTTCGGAGTAATATAAAAGGAATTTTAAAAATTGACCAACTAGCGGTTTCTATGATTTTGACAATTAGTTTAATGATACTCCAAAGCAGAGCAATGGTAAGTAATAAAATTAGTATACCTCTGATTGGGTGATTTATTCCCCATGTGAATAGTTCTAATATTTGGAAAATCGAGGGATATTGTGATAAAAAATCATGAATGGCAGTATTAATATTTTTTTGAATTACTTCTGATGTACTATTGGTAATTTTCTCAACGTTGTGCCAATTATTTCCTAATGCAGTTTTAGTATTATCTGTTGTTTGTGTGGCTTTTTGTTGTATGGTTTGGGTGAAGGTGTTAACACTTTCTTTGACTATTTGCCACTGTTGGGTAACTTTCTCTGGTAAGTTTGAATTTAGCTGCATAGACTTGAAAATATTAAAGATAACGAACCGCTACAGACGCAGAGGATGCAGAGAAAACTCTAAACTATTTAATATTTTTCAGAAATCCTCAATGATTTCTATAATAGACATCTGATGAAAATTAAATCTGAGTAGAGACGTTACATGGAACGTCTCTGATTTTGAGAGTTAATCTAATTAGCAAATAGGTCTAAATCTGTAACTGCACCTACGCTGCTGGAGGATACGAGTTTGGCATATTTGGCTAGTACACCTTTGGTGTATCGGGGGGGTAGTGGTTGCCAGTTGGCGCGACGGGTGGCTAGTTCTGCATCTGATATATTCAGTTGTAGAAGCCGATTATGGGCATCTATGGTGATGCTATCACCTTCTTGTACTAGGGCTATGTTACCACCTACGGCTGCTTCTGGGGCAACGTGGCCGACTACCATGCCGTAAGTACCACCGGAGAAACGTCCGTCGGTAATTAAGCCTACGGAGTCTCCTAAACCAGCACCAATAATGGCGGAGGTGGGGGCTAACATTTCTCTCATGCCGGGGCCACCTTTGGGTCCTTCATAACGGATAACGATGACATCACCGGCTTTGATTTTTCCGGCGAGGATGGCATCTAAACAGGATTCTTCTGATTCAAATACTCTGGCGGGTCCGGTGATGACTGGCTTTTTAACTCCGGTAATTTTGGCTACTGCCCCTTCTGTGGCTAGGTTGCCTTTGAGAATGGCTAGGTGTCCTTGGGTGTACATGGGGTTACTCCAAGGACGAATTACGTCTTGGTCTGTACGTGGTTCTGTGGGGATGTCTGCGAGGACTTCGGCGACGGTTTGCCCGGAAATGGTGAGACAGTCTCCATGGAGTAAGTCATGTTCGAGTAGCATTTTCATGACTTGGGGAATTCCACCGGCTTTGTGTAGGTCTGTGGTTACATATCTACCACTGGGTTTTAAATCACACAAGACGGGAACTCGGCCGCGAATGGTTTCAAAGTCGTCTATGGTTAATTCTACACCGGCAGCGCGTGCGATCGCTAGAAAATGCAATACGGCATTAGTTGAACCACCCACGGCCATAATTACAGATATGGCGTTTTCTATGGATTTGCGGGTGATAATTTGCCGAGGTAATATCTGTTTACGAATGGCTTCTACTAAAACTTGGGCAGATTTAGCTGTACTTTCGGCTTTTTCAGCATCTTCTGCGGCCATGGTTGAGGAATAGGGTAAACTCATGCCCATTGCTTCAAAGGCTGAAGACATGGTATTGGCTGTAAACATCCCCCCACATGAACCTGCACCGGGACAGGCGGCGCGTTCAACTGCGAACAGTTCATTTTCGTCAATTTTGCCGGCACTGTATTGGCCAACGGCTTCAAAGGAACTAACAACAGTTAAATCCTGACCGTTATAATGTCCGGGTTTGATTGTTCCACCGTAAACAAAGATGGCGGGAATGTTCATACGTGCCATGGCTAACATTGCCCCTGGCATATTTTTATCACAACCACCAATGGCTAATACACCATCCATACTTTGGCCTGTACAGGCGGTTTCAATGGAATCGGCGATAACTTCCCTTGATACGAGGGAGTATTTCATCCCTTCTGTTCCCATGGAAATACCATCACTAATGGTAATTGTACCGAAAATTTGCGGCATTGCGCCGGCGGTTTTGACGGCAGCTTCTGCTCTTTGTGCCAGTTGGTTAATCCCCATGTTACAAGGGGTGATGGTGCTGTAACCATTGGCAACACCGACTATGGCTTTATTAAAATCTGCATCTTGGAAACCTACAGCCCGCAGCATGGCGCGATTAGGCGATCGCTGCACCCCTTGTGTGATAACTTTACTTTTAAGATTTTCTGACATCTATCTGTTTTCCTTCTGTACGATTATCGCTTTTTGGTGAGCAGTCATTATTACTCTAAAAAGGTAGAAACTGTAATAAGACTGAACCTAAACTCCCCACAAAATCCATAAAGCTGGGTTTACCCGCATTCACTGTTTCTGAGTAGGGTGTTTTTAATTCTGCAATAAAAGCTTTTGCTGTTTGCAGTCCTTCAGTATTTTTTTCTTTTTCAAATAATTCTGCTGCCTTTTGGGCATCTAGTAAGGCGTTTTTTCTGTCTAAGCTTTGATAACTAGCGATACCACGGGCTAAATATGCACCAGCATAATCTGGTTTCAGGGCGATCGCTTGAGTAAAATAATCAATAGCTGGTTTAAGATTACCCTTTTCTGCCTCTGCTACACCCCAGGCATAAAAATCTTCTGGCTTAGCAATTTGTGAAGGTATTCCTACCGCACCTTGAAAATTCGTTCCTGTCAGATTAGCACCTTGTAATTCAGCATTCACTAAAAAGGTATCTCGTAAATCAGCACCAGTTAAGTTTGCACCACTGAGTTTAGCTTCACTTAAATTCACACCAAATAGACTTGCACCACTCAGATTAGCACCCCGCAAATCAGCACCAGCCAAATTTGCCCGACTCAAATTAGCACCCCGCAAATCAGCACCAGCTAAATTTGCCCCAGCTAAATCAGCCATCACCAAGCCGGCGTTATTTAGTATACACTTAGGACATTGTTTTTTTCCTAATAACTGTCTAATATCTTCGTAACTGCCAGCTTGGACGGCACTTGATAAGCTGAATGTAAGTAAAAATACAGATGTAGCCAGAATTTTACTGTTCATAATTTATTTTTGTATTCACCCAAGTTTCTAGTTTAGTCTGGTAAATGGTAATTGATAATTGGTAATTGGTAATTGGTAATTGGTAATAGAATTTTCTCCCCTACTCCCCTACTCCCCTGCTCCCCTACTCCCCTACCTCTTCCCTATTCAGCTAAGTTTAAACCAATAATACCCATAATTATTAAAGACATAGAGATGATTTTCATTACCGTAAAAGACTCATGAAACCAAATCACGCTAATAGTAGCAATTATCAGAGTACCTAATCCTGCCCAAATGGAATAAACTATACTGACCGGAATTGTTCTTAGAGAAAGGGTTAAAAACGTTAAACAAAGTCCATAAAATACAAAAATAAAAATTGAAGGGATAATTTTTGTAAATTCTTCTGAAAGTTTCATGCAAGTTGTTCCCGCAACTTCAAAAATAATTGCTGCGATGAGATAAAGCCAACTAATTAACATAGATGTGATTGTACTCCCATGAAATTTACATATTTAAGGAAAAATTAGGCATCATTAATGATATTTATAAAATTTTAAGTAATCTATGCCTAGCAAAACCCATCTAAGGTCGGCATTATCTACGTATATTTTAAAAATCCCATATTAGTCCTATATATAAATTTTAATTTTTAAATAGGATAATTGCTGTTTGCTCCGCTACTTGATAAAATCGCACTGATACTGTTATACATTTAACAAATGTTGAAAATTTTTAACCATTTCCGCAAATTGGCAATTATCAGCTTACTCTCTCTCATACTAACCTGGTCATTACCTGCCCAAGCTGATACTCAAATTAGCCCCCAACTTGAACAACAGGTTTTAGAAATTATTCGCAAAAACCCAGAAATTATTCTAGAATCCGTAGAAAAATACCAGCAAAAACAGCAACAAAAACTACAACAATCACGGGAAGAATTTATTAAAAATTTACAGTCTAAACCCAAATCTATCATTGGTGATTCTCCCACTACTGGCGCAACAACATCAAAAACTGTATTGATAGAATTCTCAGATTTTGAATGTCCTTATTGTGCCGAAGCACATCAAACACTCAAGGATTTATTAGCAAAATATCCTGATAAATTCACCTTAGTTCATAAACATTTTCCTCTGTATCAAATCCATCAACAAGCCTTACCAGCAGCTAAAGCAGCTTGGGCAGCTTATCAACAAGGTAAGTTCTGGGAATATCATGATGCCTTGTTTACCAATCAAAAGAAATTGGATGAGACCTTATATTTAGATACAGCTAAAAAGCTAAATTTGAATATCATCAAATTTAACTCTGACCGCGAATCAGCTAATAGTTTCATTCAAAAAGATTTAGAATTAGCCCGGAAATTAGGATTGGGTGGGACACCATCTTTTATTATGACTAATGAGAATTTTGCTGGGCCTGTCAAACTGGCAGAAATTGAAAACATATTACAAGGAAAACAATAATTCTGAAGTAGTAAGTAGGTTAGCATTGAAAATTGTCCTTATGGTAAAGCAAAAAGCTAGAGTGAAGAGGTTTTGAGAGACTTTACATACATTGAATTTTTTATGTTCACCTATTTAGTCTCTGTTTATACCAGATTTATCAGCTTTTTCCATAAATCTGCCTCCTCAACGAGAGGTCGCACCGATTAATTAAATCTGGACTTACGCAAAACCTACTTCAAATACCGTCATTGCGACATAAGAAAGCAATCTCAAACCTCTACATTTTGTTAAAATGCGTAAGTCCTATAAATGTTCTAATTGGAATAAGTGTAAGGAGTAGTCTGATGAGAAGTGATAAGTATAGCTATTCACTTCTCAATTCTCATAACATATCTTGCACCACCATTTTAAATTCACAACACCTTACCTATCACCTGCTATATCAATGACATAGCAGCGTTAAAGTTTGATATCAGTATGTACTGAAATCAGACCCAGTAATAAAATTGCCAAACCTCTAGAGGCGGGGTTTATCTATTTTAAACTAGCTATTAAGGAATTTATTTCTCTCCATATTTTAAATTTTTATTTCATTTACAGTCTCATGTACTATGATCACAGATAATCGTTATTTCTTGAGACAAATTATGGGTATCCTGTTCCAGAAAAAAATCAAAATTACCGTATTGATTGCTACATTATTAGCAGTAAGCTGTATCAATAAACAACCTATTTCTAAACAACAGAATCCAGAAAATTTATCATTATCACAAATAAGTAATTCCCCAATTCCCGGATTATCTAATAATTTGTTTGCTCAAAAACCAGCTAATGTAGATAAACAATCTCAAGAAAAATCTATATTTTATTCCGTTATAGATGAATGGAAAAACTATCAATATAGTATCAACAGTAATCAGGTTTTAAGAGCAGCGAAATTACCAGATAATCAAATTAACTTTAATCAATCTGATTTATTAACTGTAGTTACAAATACCAGAAAATATTTTCAAAAATATTCACAAGAAGACCCAGATATTCAACGTACAGGAATATTAGTCACCCAAGGAGTAACAGTAAAAGACATTCTCAAAACATTAGATTTTATGATCGTAGTCTTACAAGAAGACATTGCTAAGAATCGTCCTACTCGCTTGCAAAATCCAGATTTTATCAATAAAAACTTTCGAGTAATTAAATGGTCTGCCCATAATCCTGAAAATCGCCAACAGCAAAAATTACGCCTTACCAAATATGCTGCTTTCATCCATTCCGGTTCTCGGGAAAAAACTCCTAAATATAATACCCCAATTTATGTTTTAACAGAAGAATCCAGACAAGATAAATTTTACACCAAATATACTAAACAAGATGTTTTATCAGGTATTTATGAACCTGGAGGTAAAGAATTTGGTAGAGTGAAACCCATTGCTTATTTAACCCGTAATGGGTTAGAAGCAGCATTAATGCAGGGAACAGTTTTAGTTAACTTTACCGACGGAACTAAAGAATTTCTAAACGTAGATAAAAATAATGGAATGTCCTATATTCGTGGAGTCAAAGCGACTTCACAAAAGCGTTATTGGTATTTTAAAGAAGTTGATGCCATTAAAGGTTATGGATATAAAATAGATGCCAAAATATCCATTAAAGCAGGAGTGACCTTTGCTGGGGATGTTTTGAATATTGGTTTAGGTCGAATAATTGTGATTGAAGATAATCAAAAACGATTAAAAATGGGTGTAATTGCTGATACAGGTGGAGCATTTTTACCCAACCTTTATCAACTGGATTTTTTAGCAGGAACTTTTGCTAGTGAAAAAGAGTTTCAGAACTATATTCATAAATTACCTGAATATACAAATGCTTACATTTTGGTAAAAAAGTAAGGGAATAGGTAATATCATCTCCGGTAGAATACTTATCATATCTGTTGGGCTGATAATTGGTAATTGGAAAAAAAGCGTTGCATAAATGCCGGATGTTTTTTGAGAGATGAGAATCCCTACCCATGGAACGTCTCTACAAGGGTTTTGAATATATGCAAAATTGTTTTCATCCCAAAAATCAGCAACGCCGAATTTCCAAGTCTCCCAAATTTGGGGTATTTAGGGAGGTAAATAATCACACAACGAAGACAGATAGGACTTGTGTGTACACCGTAGTCCGTTGCGGGGAGAGGTTTACCAGAGGGGTTATATAAATTTCGTTGAACTCGCGTTAAATTTATAATCCTGCAAACCATTCATAACCTTGATCTTCCCAATAACCCTTAAAAAATGGTAACTGGTTAGTAAGAGTAATTTGTGTCACCCATTTACTTTGTTTATAGCCAAGTTTAATGGGTGAAGCTAACCGCAAAGGCGCACCATTTTCTATAGGTAAAACTTCGCCATTTTTTTGATAAGCTAATAGAGTTTGAGGGTGTAAGACTGAAGAGATATCCCAGCTTTCATAATAACCATCTGCTGATTTAAAAGAGGCATATTTAACTTGATTTTTAGGTTGGGCAAGGGCGATAATTTCCCGTAAACGAATGCCACCCCATTGGACAATTGCTGCCCAACCTTCTACACAAACATGACGAATAATCATAGAAGTCAGAGGTAAAGCTTGAATCTGTGCTAAACTCAAACTAAGGGGATTATTTACCTCACCATCTACAATTAAACGATATTTTTCTAGATCAATAATTGGCATACCTCGAAAGCTATTAACTATTAAATCATCGGGTTGAATTTGACTCGGCAAAAACTCAGGAACTGACTTTTGAGGCTGAAAGATTAACTCTTCAAATTTCTGATTGAGAGGTTCAGAAAGTGTACCTACTAAATCTGAAAGTGCTGGTGTACCACAGCCACCTAGTAAGAAACTCAGACTTGATAAACCAGATATTTCTAGAAACTTTCTGCGGGTAAATTCTTGATTATCCATTTTCACTCCTCAATTAAATAAAATATAACCAGTTGTGCCAAATAAATTTGGTTCATCTATTTTGGTGTTTATCTTGATTTTATCGAATATTTTAACTCAATATCATAACTACCAAATTTTAGCCATCTTCAAAACAAACCCAGCTAAAACAGGTTCACAACTCACAGTATCAGGATTTTCTAAACATTGTACATCTTCCCCAGGACGATAAATATAAACGTGCCGATTTTGGCGATCAATTAATAAACCTAATTGTATTTCTGGTTCTTCCATATATTCTTGCATCTTATCTTTTAAGGGTTGCAAATTATCAGAAGGTGATCTTAATTCAATCACAAAATCAGGACAAATAGGAGCAAACTTTTTCTGTTGTTCTGGTGTTAATGTATTCCATCTATCTAATTTTATCCAGGAAGCATCAGGAGAACGTTCTGCACCTGTGGACAGTTTAAAACCTGTGCTAGAAGAAAAACAAATTCCTGTACCATCTTGTTCTGACCATACATATAATTGACCAGCAATATTAAATTCTCGATTTCCTGTTTCTGAACCTGCGGGTGTCATAATTGATATATTCCCAAATCTATCTCTCTCAATCCGTAAATCACGATTTTCTTGACAGAATTGAAAAAATTGTTCATCTGTTATTGGTAATGGCATTTTTAACATTAAAGGAGATGAAAGCATATTGATTTACTCCATCTGAATGAGAGTTAAATTTTAGCACAAGTTATATTGTCAATAAATTATCTGCGTCTATCTGCGTTTATCGGCGTTCAAATATTATTAATATTCGGTTTAATTCTAAAAAAAGTTAAGTAAGTAGGGGGAAATAAATCAAACTACCTTAAGCAATGTAAAATTGTTGTAATTCAGTTTGTAGTAAGGGCTAAAGTCCTTACTACAAATCTTTAAATATTTATGCCATCTTACTTAGGGTGTGTTACGGATTTGATCATCACACACCATATTGATAGCTTAAACTAATTTAGCTAGAAAACTGTTGACTAAATCCAATAATTCCACATCATCAAGATCAATATCATGAGCTAAGACGTTTTTCACGGCAGATGCTTTGTCATTTTCTCTAGCAATTCTCAGGCATTCTTCTAAATCTACGGCTAAATCAAATAATGATGTTTCTGGGAAATATTTCCTAATTTTAATGGCAATTTCATCATCACTCACCAAAAAATCTTTAATAGTATCAAATAAAGGATTAGATATTTCATCATCACCCCAGGTTTCTAACCAATCACTTTCTACATCTTCTACATAAATATGTACAAAATTTAATCCATAATTTAGCCAATCTTGCTGCATTCTCCGGGCTGCTGTTAAGGCTTCGGTTAAGTCCTGGAGTTGAGTGCTATTATTAGTTTGTTGTTGGTTAACCATAAATGGTGTTTTCGGCAGATTAATGATGTTGGCTAGGAGACAGATTTCGATTTGCAGATTGAAGAATCAGGAAAAATTGAGATATTTCCCTTCATCAAGGTGATCACTGTTGTACAGCGCGACGTTGACTAATTGATGAATAAAATCATTGTTTTTGGGATTGTAGCTTAAGAACAATCCTCGTTCTATTTCCCATAATTGCAGTGCATTGTGCCACTTTTGATATTTTCTGGTATGGAATTCTTCACTAACGCTGGTAATTTGAATACAGAGTGGTTTATTTTGATGATTGCTAACAATGAGGTCTGTTGCCATAGAAAGGTCAGCTATATAACGCCGCCAAACATCCCCTTCGCGATTGACAATATCCTGAGCTATATATTTAATGATATCACTATCCGCCTGATTAAAGTCACCCGCCATCATTTTTTTCTTCCAAATATAAAATTTGGTGTCTGTAGCATTGATCCATTTGGGAAATAAACAACCATACCAATATCTTTCATTAGCGGTCATTTGCTCAAATTGTAATCTTTGCTCTGCTTCAGAAGGTAAAGATTTTATGGCTAACCAAACACTAGCATCTGTGATTACTTCTAGCAAAAAGGCCACTACGATAGGCTTGGATGTCAGAGAACCCAGTTTGATGTGTCTGATCCAACGGTTGATATCTCTTAACTTAGTCGCTAGATTTGGATCTATTTCAGAGGCTCGTTCAATCAGTAGATTTAGTTTATCTTTAATTTCTTTAGCTTGCAAACTATATCCTATGGTAAAACACTAACTTAGTTGTTAAAGATTTAGATGTTACTTGATCGGTAAATAAGTTTGTTAAAAACATGATCATTATTTGATTGTACTATGGCGGTGATAAATTTAGGGTTAATTAATTTTCGTACTAGAGTAGAACTAGATTAGCATCTCAGTAACTAATCTTTACACTGAGTGTAACTTTATGAAAATTTCAAGTTGTACGCCACAATTTGAGTTAAAAATAGTTTTCAGTCACAATACCGTTCACATAAATCATTATGCCTCAACCGACTATAGAATCTATCCTACAGGAAAAGCGGCTATTTCATCCGCAGAGTGAATTTTCGCAACAGGCACATATCAAGAGTGTGGAAGAATATCAGCGTCTTTATGATACCGCTAAGGCTGATCCTGAAAAATTTTGGGCAGAATTAGCGCAACAAGAGTTACATTGGTTTGAAAAATGGGATACGGTGCTAGATTGGCAACCTCCTTTTGCTAAGTGGTTTGTTAATGGCAAGATTAATATTTCTTACAACTGTCTTGACAGACATCTAACAACATGGCGGAAAAATAAGGCGGCGTTAATTTGGGAAGGTGAACCGGGAGATTCTCGGACGCTAACTTATGCTCAACTACATCGAGAAGTTTGTCAATTTGCGAATGTTCTCAAACAGTTGGGTGTGAAAAAGGGCGATCGCGTGGGAATATATATGCCGATGATTCCCGAAGCAGCAATAGCCATGTTAGCTTGTGCAAGAATTGGCGCACCTCATAGCGTTGTATTTGGTGGCTTTAGTGCGGAGGCTTTGCGCGATCGCCTCAATGATGCTCAAGCAAAAGTAGTAGTTACTGCTGATGGTGGTTGGCGTAAAGATGCCATTGTACCCCTAAAAGAACAAGTTGACAAAGCCCTGGCTGAAGGTGCTGTACCCAGTGTTACAGATGTCCTGGTAGTACAACGCACAGGTCAAGAAACCCATATCGAAGCAGGACGGGACCACTGGTGGCATGATTTACAAAAAGGTGTATCCGCAGACTGTCCCGCCGAACCAATGGACAGCGAAGATATGCTTTTTGTCCTTTATACCTCTGGAAGTACCGGTAAACCCAAGGGGGTAGTACATACCACAGGAGGTTATAACCTATACAGCCATATTACCACAAAATGGATTTTTGACCTCCAAGACACAGATGTATATTGGTGTACTGCGGATGTTGGTTGGATTACGGGGCATAGCTATATTGTTTATGGTCCCCTTTCCAATGGTGCAACAACTGTGATGTATGAAGGTGCGCCCCGTGCTTCTAATTTGGGTTGTTTTTGGGATGTGATTGAAAAATATGGAGTAACGATTTTTTATACTGCTCCGACTGCGATCCGCGCCTTCATTAAAATGGGTGAACATCACCCCAAAACCCGCAATCTTTCGTCTTTACGCCTACTGGGTACTGTTGGTGAACCTATCAACCCCGAAGCTTGGATGTGGTATCACAAGGTTATTGGTGGTGAACGTTGTCCAATTGTTGATACTTGGTGGCAAACGGAAACCGGTGGAATTATGATTACACCTTTACCCGGTGCAATTCCGACTAAACCCGGTTCAGCTACTCGTCCTTTCCCTGGTATTATTGCGGATATTGTAGATTTAGAAGGTAACACAGTTCCCGATAATGAGGGTGGTTATTTAGCAGTACGTCATCCTTGGCCGGGAATGATGCGGACTGTGTACGGTGATCCTGATCGTTTCCGGCGGACATACTGGGAACATATTCCGCCCCAAGGTGGTAAATATACGTATTTTGCGGGTGATGGTGCAAGAAAGGATGAAGATGGCTATTTCTGGGTAATGGGTCGTGTAGATGACGTACTTAATGTCTCTGGACACCGCTTAGGGACTATGGAAGTAGAATCTGCTTTAGTTTCCCATCCGGCGGTTGCTGAGGCTGCGGTGGTGGGTAAACCTGATGAGTTGAAGGGTGAAGAAGTTGTAGCTTTTGTGACTTTAGAGGGAACTTATCAAGCCAGTGAGGAGTTGAGTAAGGAACTGAAGAAGCACGTTGTTGGGGAAATTGGGGCGATCGCCCGTCCTGGTGAAATCAGGTTTACTGATGCTTTGCCAAAAACCAGATCAGGGAAAATTATGCGGCGTTTGTTGCGGAATTTGGCTGCGGGTCAGGAGGTATCGGGAGATACTTCGACTCTTGAGGATCGTAGTGTTTTGGATAAATTAAGGGAAGGTGCTTAGAGAATTAAAAATTAAAAATTCAAAATGTTTTGAATTAAGAGTTTATAGGGTAAGTAATGTAATGTTGCTTACCCTGTATTTTATAAAGAAGATGATAATTTGAATTAAGATAGGGATATAAATAACATAATGAGGGATGCACTCGGACAAAGAGGTGAGAGGATATTTGAAGTTTTAATCACTAAATTTCACTCTGATAATGGCCCAATTTTTAAACCCCAGTTTTTAGGAGATAAATGGCAGTATGTTGATTTTATTGTTGAGTTAGTAGGTGCTGGTTCTTATATTCCCTATTTCTTTGTTCAAGTCAAAACTACCAGACAAGGTTATACTAAGAAAGATAACCGTTTAAAGGTGCAAGTAAAAAAGGAATCTGTAATTGGTATAGCATCTTATCCAGCACCAACTTATATAGTGGGAATTGATGAAATTAAAGAAGTTGGTTATTTAGTTTCTGCTAATGGTGAGAATTTAACATCTCTCTCAAGTTTATTTACTAATTTTCCTATTAACAAACAGAATAGAGAAATCCTTTGGAATGAGGTCAATAATTTTTGGCAACCGTACACACAGAATAAACCGAAAATTTTAAGTTCCCAATTTACTGATCAACAATGGAGATAAAACAATGCAAACAGAACAACCCTGGTATATTGGTTTCCGTTCAGAAGCTTTAGCTGTTGTTTACTTGACTCGTCGTGATGATTTAATTGTTTCTCAACAACAAAAAGACACAGGATTAGATTTATTAGTAACCATCACCCAAGATGGTAAGTCTAGCGGTAGAATGTTTGGTGTAGAAGTGAAAGCAACAGCTTCTAGTTCTAATTTGATTCAGCATGACAGTATTTTTAAACTAAAAAATAAAAGATATAATAATTTGAATGTCTTTAGAGATTTACCATTTCCAGTCTGCTTGTTTTTCTTTACATTAGATAATGATAAAGGTTACTATAGATGGATTTTAGAACCTATTATCAAAGATGGAAATAATGTGGCATTGAAATTTAATGAAAATGAGGAATTAAAAAACCTGAATGATGAGGATATAGATCATATTATTGCGATGGTTAATAGCTGGTATGACCATAAAAGTAATTTAGTAAAATTGTGAAAATTATGAAAGGTTTTTAGACGTTCTAGGATATCGAATTAAACTAGAATTTAAACATAGTTAGTTTTTAGGTGATAGTAGGGTTTTGGAGAGTCTAGCTTAGTTTTACACAAACAAGCAAGGTGTTTTTTATGTCTTTGCGTATAGTAAAGTTACGTTAAAAATTGTAGCAGCGCAGCAAAAACTTTGATAGTGTTGATTTTTGTGCAGAACTAGAAGGTATTACCCGATAATTGAGAGAGGATAAAAATTAATGATCATAAACCAGGAACACAGTATATGCAAGTAAGACAAGAAATTTTTGATACCTATTGGCGATTTGCGGCTATGCGTCAGGAAGTATTTTTTAACAAACTTAAAAATGTACCTCCTCCTTGGACGAGTGATCCTATTCTTAATACTTATAAATTTTGTAATGCTTATCGAGTCAGTGATCGGGTTTCTCAATATCTGATCAAGAATGTCATTTATCATGAGAATAGAAGCAAAAATGAAGAAGAGGTGTTATTTAGAATCCTGCTATTTAAAATCTTTAATAAAATAGAAACTTGGGAATATTTAGAAACTAAAGTAGGAGATTATATTACACTATCTAACTTTAATTTAGATGTATATTCCCAAATACTACAAGAGGCTATGGATTTGGGATATGTAATTTATACAAGTGCATATATGTCCTGTGCTAGTAAAGAGTTTGGTTATGATAAAAAACATCAAAATCATTTGGCACTAATTGATAAGATGGTTTGCCAAGATAGGGTAATTAATTCCATAGTCAAATCTAAAAGTTTAGAAGAAATTTTCCATATTATTGAATCTTATCCATTATTAGGTAAGTTTATGGCTTACCAATTAGCGACAGACATTAATTATAGTGAAGTGATAGATTTTGATGAAAACAGTTTTACCATAGCAGGACCAGGAGCAGAACGGGGTATTAATAAATGTTTTATTGATACTCAGGGAAAAAGTTATGCTGATGTAATTTATTGGATGACCGAAAATCAAGAAAATGAATTTCAACGTTTAGGGTTAAATTTTCAATCGCTCTGGGGTCGTCCACTCAAAGCTATAGACTGTCAAAATCTTTTCTGTGAAACTGACAAGTATTGTAGAGAAGCATTTCCTGGTTTAAAAAGTAATCGCAAAAAGATAAAAGCTAAATTTTCTCCAACTCCTCAACCAATTGATTATTTTTATCCACCTAAATGGGGTATTAATGATCAGGTTAAAGAAACTTTAGTCCAGAGAGTACCACCGTTAAAGATTCCTGATTTGCACGAATTGAATAATCGTGGTAATATCATCACCGTTTAGTAATATACTTTTTCTGTTGCTGATAAGTATAATTTAATGAAAAACACTATACCAGCCCAGCCATGTATCGTCATATTAGAAATGACTTTCAGTCACTTTATGCCTATCGCTAGTTTATAAAAAAGCGATCAGTTTATTAGTCAGAGAATTTTGTAGCACATCGCAGTCTGTTTTCTAGCTAGTCTGAGGTTGTCAAATAGAAAGTTGTTCGATTAATTTTCTATGTGCCTCAATCTATGGAGATATTATGAAAAGTAAGACCAGTTTAAAAGTCATGTTAGATCAATTAATTTCAACTGAAGAATTAAATGCTTATCAACGCTTACAAATGAAACATGATGAACTCTATCATCCTGAAATCATCGCACTTGGCGTTTCCCGGCGAATGAATCATATTACACTTCACCTCGTTAAATATCTTGGAATTCTTTCCTCCACACCTATTTCAGCAGAGGAAAACAAGAGGGCATTTATTGATTCGTTTATAATGATTATTTCGGCAAGTAACCTATTAGCAATTTCTTTATCCAAAGATTTAGGGCTTGATCACATTAATTATCTTGATATTAACTTTATTGATGAATATATTCGGCTTTTAGCTGAACTAGCTAAGGCTTGTGAAGCAACAGATCACCAAGAGGATTACCCAATTCGATCTACTTGGAATAAGAACATAAGAAGGTTTTTTTCTCTTCTCATGCGTGAATCATACTCACGAAACATTCCTATTTTGGAAGAATCTAGTAAGCGTTTAGACTTTGTGGAAAAGAAACATTCACTTAACGATATATTGCGAGGACAAACATGAGTTTTTGGTCATCACAAACTTTGAAGTCTCGTCTTCCTGGTTTAATTGAACCATTTAATCCCGGTCACATTGAGTCTGCATCATACGAATTGTGTTTAGGGGAAGAAGTTTATATTTCAGCCCTTCCTGATACACCTCCACAAGAACGGAAAAGAATTTTTCTTAACGAAAAAGGGACTGTCGTTATCCCTCCAGGACAGTTTGCATTTATGATAACTTCTGAAGAAGTCAAAGTTCCTAAAAATGCACTTGCCTTTATTTCCATGAAATTTAAATACAAATCAAAGGGACTGATTAATGTTTCAGGTTTTCATGTCGATCCAGGCTATCAGGGCAAACTAATTTTTGCTGTTTATAATGCTGGACCTAGCAACTTTCCATTAGCAAGAGGTGAGAGGATTTTCGCTATATGGTATGCTGATTTAGATCAAGAAGATGAAAATTCGAGAAATAAAAATGGCTATGATTCAATTCCCACTGATTTAATGAATAGTCCTGATTTAGTTTCTTCTCTTCCTTATTTAAAAAAACGTTTGGATGAACTGGAGAAAAAAATAGAGAATTACTCTGTTAAACAAGCTATTGTATTTGCAATTTCTATTGGGATTTTACTCGCCTTTACAAAGCCCATAGTAGATATACTTGCACAGCCATTACTTAATATGATTAAATCTTCTCTTACCATCTATTAAGTTAAATAGTTAGATCAAAAATATCGACTAACCACTTCTATAAATTGCTAAAACAGGAATAGAAAATCTTGATGAAACCGAAAAATTAGCAATCTGCAATTGAGGATATAAATATCATGACTCTTGCAAAGGAAACACAATACTACTCACCCGCAGAATATCTAGAATTTGAAATAAATTCAGAAATACGTCACGAATATATAGATGGCTTAATTATACCCATGACAGGTGGAACACCAGATCACAACCAAATTACTGGCAATTTTTATGCTGTGCTAAATTTTGCTCTTAAACGTCAACCCTATCAAGTCTTTGTTACAGATCAAAGACTTTGGATTCCTCAAAAACGCATTCACACTTATCCTGATATCATGGTTGTGCAAACTCCCCTAGTGTTTGAAGAAGGAAGAAATGACACTATTACTAACCCTGTGATGATAGCTGAAGTATTATCAAAATCTACCAAAGGTTATGATCGAGATGAGAAATTTGCAGCTTATCGGACTATTCCTAGTTTTCAAGAATATATTTTAATTGATCAATATACAATTCACGTTGAGCAATACGTTAAAACTGAGAATAAGAAATGGATGTTTCTAGAATATGAAGATAGTAACGATACTTTAAATTTAGCTTCTATTCCTTGCCAAATTTCTCTGGCTGATATTTATGACAAGGTAGATTTTACCAGTGAAGCGTCATAATTAATTGTCAGAATCAGGATGTGCAGGATTATAGGATTTACAGGATGTTTACTCTATTTATCCGTGTTCATCTGCGTTTATCTGCGTTCGGTTATTTTTGATATTTTTTTTAACGAACCGCAGAGACGCAGAGGACGCAGAGAGAATTTTTCAGTTATTAAAATGATGTACTTATCTTGTAATTTTTCAGATTCCCGACTTCTTTTATTAATCTTTTCATTCATCTCATTGATTATGTCATATACGTAGGTTGGGTTGAACAAAGTGAAACCCAATGTCTACAAATTTTTGAAGTTTTGGGTTTCGTTCCTCAACCCAACCTACACCTACAAAATAACATCCTGTTAATCCTTAAATCCTGGTTATCCTGATTCAGACAAATACAACTTTTATCGCCAACAAACCATCTAAAAATTACCATAAAATATAAATACAACTTTGGTTATGCCTATGACTTCCTTCACAGTATTGACATTACCAGACCACACCCAGCTACCAGACTCAGATGGTACATTTGTAGAAAATTTTCAAGAACATACCCAAAGTATATTAATTACAGACTAGACCTGTCCGAAAATTAAAAAGGCTGTCTGTGTCGGGCTTTGAGGATGTTTTCATGTGAGCCAGACTTGACGTAATCATGAGGGCTAGAGATAGTTACTGTTAGTATAGCCCGGAAAAAATGCCGATGGTTATTTCA
>JBJTUF010000245.1:0-10017 GCA_046080565.1 Cuspidothrix sp.
GAAAATATAATTAGCAATTGGTATGAAGTACAGAGGAATCTGTTTACTTCTGTTGTGCGTGAGCATATTTTTGCCACCCTTCGCAAGGATGCCATTATCTAGACCACATAGATGATATTTTTTGTCAATGCGTAAGTCCTATATACGATAAATTAGACAATATTTTTGCTAATCGCCATACCATAAACTATCTATTTTGTCAATCCGCCTTGACTTCGCTTTACAAAACTACATCAATGTATTGCTAAAGTTCTCCAAAAAAAGTCTCTATCACTGACTAATATTTTCCCTATCGTCAGTTCCCCTATTTTTCAAACAGCTATAAATAAACGGTTTCCAGATTCTACTTCCTGCGATTTTAGAAAATTTACATACTACGCCTAGATTATGAAATTTTACCAAATCGCTGAAACTATTGCAAGATCGTTGATAAATAGAAATAATTCTCAATTAAATATTAAGAAAATATAAATATTAAGTTCTGTAAATTTTTTATCAAAATTAATATTTAAACCATTTTGGAATATCAATAACTTTTGCTTATGAATTAGGAAAAACCGGGGTGACGATCATAAACATCAATATCGAAGTATAATGAACTCGATATTATGTAAATAGAATGAGATTCAAACTAAAACTTGAAAATCATACAGAATAAGACTTTGCTTCCTGCTTCATACTATAAGTAATCATAAAAATTATGAATGCTGATAAAATTATTGTTCCTTTAGATGTACCAGATTTAGATAGTGCGATCGCTCTGGTTGATAAACTTCCCCAAGTCACTTTCTGGAAAGTTGGGTTGGAGTTGTTTACTAGCACGGGTCCGAGGATTTTAGAAATTCTTAAATCTCAAGAAAAACGGATTTTCCTGGATTTGAAATTTCACGATATCCCCAACACTGTCGCCGGTGCTTGTCGCCCTGCTGCTGGATATGGGGTGGATTTATTAACCATTCACGCGACTTGTGGTAGTGATGCTTTGAAGGCGGCGGCGGAAGCAGTGCAAATGGGGGCAGAAAAAGCAGGGACAAAACCACCGAAATTAATTGCTATTACCTTGTTAACCAGTATTTCGGCGCGACAATTGGCGTTTGAACTGAAAAATCCTCTGGAATTACCAGAATTTGCTTTAGAAATGGCACTATTGGCACAAAATTCAGGTTTAAATGGGGCGGTTTGTTCTCCCCAAGAGGTGCAACAATTAAGAGGAAGTTGTGAAAAAGATTTTGTGTTAGTTTGTCCAGGAGTGCGGCCAACGTGGGCTGAAAAAGGAGATCAAAAGCGATCGCTCACACCCTCCCAAGCTATCACCGCCGGGGCAGATTATCTTGTCATCGGTCGTCCTATTACTGCGGCTGCTGAACCTGAGTTAGCGTGGAATCAGATTGTGGAGGAGTTAAATACAGTGTGATGAACAAAGAAGGCAAGAGGCAAGAGGCAAGAGGCAAGAGGCAAGAGCATTTAAATTTATTTCTCCCTTATGACCTGCGCTCTGCTTCTTCGCTGATATTTTTCATAGCCTGTAATTTCTGGCTATTTATCGCTGCTGGATTTCAGTATCCGGCATACCCTAAAAATATTACTCCTAAACCTGTAAATCCAGAAATTAGTAATTCCTGTTTTGAGCAAAGTTTAGAAACTTTAATACCTCAGTTAATGTTAGATTTGCCTAGCTATACTAACCGAGTAATTCAACGCTCCCGTCGTCTGAGTCGAAATTCTGAGACTTTTTCCTATATTCTCGCTGCGGGTAAACCAGAGTTTGCATCTTTACCATTAAATCCTGGTATTGATAATGGAGATAATAATCAAGTAGAGGGAGTAAAACAGGTTTTTTTTACTACCTTAGAACGGAAATACATCAATGAAAAAGCTGTAGAATTACAAGAATTCCACAGGCTATTTCTGACAAAAAATAATATGGGTTGGAATGTCGTTATGATGTTTTCCCAAACAGGTGAATATCCAGTTAAACCACCGATTGCACCACCGAGAGATAGTAGTAATGGAGCGATCGCTCAAGGTGTTAAACTATGGTTACGAGATTGTCAATTCCAAATTAAAAATTAAAACTTAAAAAACTCTTATTCCCAGTCCCCAGTCCCCAGTCTCCAGTCCCCAGTCCCTAATATTAATTTTGTGCTTGGGGAACTTGATTTAATGCTGCTGTCAGCTTTTCCTTATTGCGTCTGCGGATTTTGGCGTAAAGTTGAATAGTTACAGCCATGAAAATTACTAAACCAAAAATCAGCCAAGCAGTGAGGTCAGTGGGTAAATTATTCTTGAAGATAGCCAACATCACAATAACAACTAATAGCAGTGTGGGAGCTTCATTAAAAGCCCGTAAATGTTGACCACTCCACTTACATTCATCTGCGGCTAACTGCTTCATTAACCTACCGCAGTAATAATGATAGCCAATTAAAATCCCTACAAATCCTAACTTGAAATGCAACCAAGGCTCTTTCAACAGGTCTGTGTTGGTAGACAATATGCCAATAGCCATTGCCACTGTTACACACATTCCCGGAGTAGTGATAATATCGTAAAGTCGTTTTTCCATAATTTGATACTGGTTTTTCAGTATCGTTTTTGCTGGTTCTGGTTCTTGGTTGGCTTCAACATGATAGATAAACAACCGCACTAGGTAAAACAACCCCGCAAACCAAACTACAAACCCAACAATGTGAAATGCTTTAAACCACGAATAAGCCATGAATCCTAACCTACCTTAATCAATGTACAGATGATTGCATCTATTTCCATTATCAGGTTAGGGTGATTTCTCGCAAGGATCGGCATAAGTTAAGAAGTGTAAACTGTAGAACTAGCTCAACAAATTGTTTTATATAGCAGTTAGGACATACCCCCAAGTGACAGAATAAAGCACTGCTTCAGAACACAAAAGAATAATAGTCTGATAGGTTTTGTGCATAACTCCTCTTGTTTTTTGACTCCTACTGAATCAAAACCCAGAAAACTTAGGAAAGAATAGGATGATGAGGGGTAAAGACCCTTAAAATAATCAAGATTTGTATTTTTGTCATTTAAGGTAAAAACTATGCCCCGTCGTCAAGACCTCAAAAAAATTCTCTTGTTAGGTTCAGGTCCCATTGTCATTGGCCAAGCCTGTGAATTTGACTATTCTGGAACTCAAGCTTGTAAAGCTTTGCGAGAAGAAGGCTATGAAGTGGTGTTGGTAAACTCCAACCCCGCTACGATTATGACCGACCCAGAAACAGCAGACCGTACATATATAGAACCTCTGACACCGGAAATAGTAGAAAAAGTTATTGCTAAAGAACGTCCTGATGCTCTATTACCAACGATGGGAGGACAAACCGCTTTAAATATTGCGGTGGCTTTAGCTAAAAATGGGGTTTTAGATCAATACAATGTGGAGTTAATTGGGGCCAAGTTACCCGCCATTGAAAAGGCTGAAGATAGAAAACTATTTAATGAAGCTATGGATAAAATTGGGGTGAAAGTATGTCCTAGTGGTACAGCCTCAACTTTAGACGAAGCAAAAGCGATCGCTCACCAAATCGGTACATATCCCTTAATTATCCGCCCTGCCTTTACAATGGGAGGAACTGGTGGCGGTATCGCCTATAATCAAGAAGAATTTGAAGAAATGGCACAGGTGGGGATTGATGCTAGTCCCGTTTCTCAGATTCTCATTGACCAATCTTTACTCGGTTGGAAAGAATATGAATTAGAAGTGATGCGAGATTTAGCAGATAACGTTGTGATTATCTGTTCTATCGAAAATCTCGACCCGATGGGGATTCATACCGGAGATTCTATCACCGTTGCACCTGCCCAAACCCTCACCGATAAAGAATATCAACGGTTACGGGATATGGCCATTAAAATTATCCGAGAAATAGGCGTAGAAACCGGCGGTTCTAATATCCAGTTTGCTGTTAATCCCGTCAATGGTGATGTGGTAGTAATTGAAATGAACCCCCGCGTCTCTCGCAGTTCCGCTTTATCTTCCAAAGCGACGGGTTTTCCTATCGCCAAAATGGCCGCTAAGTTAGCTGTGGGTTACACTTTAAATGAATTACAAAACGATATTACCAAAAAAACCCCCGCTTCCTTTGAACCTACCATTGATTATGTAGTTACCAAAATTCCTCGCTTTGCTTTTGAAAAATTCCCCGGTTCAGATTCCGTCCTCACCACACAAATGAAGTCAGTGGGAGAAGCAATGGCCATCGGCCGAACATTTAATGAATCTTTTCAAAAAGCTTTACGTTCCTTAGAAACAGGCCGCGCTGGTTGGGGTTGTGATAAAGCAGAAAAATTACCTAGTGGTGAACAGATTCGTTCTCAGTTACGCACTCCTAACCCAGAACGGATATTTGCGTTGCGTCATGCCATGCTCCTAGGGATCACCAATGAGGAAATTTATGAACTGACAGCTATTGATCCTTGGTTCTTGGATAAACTACAACAACTGCTAGAAATGGAAAAATTTCTCAAACGCACTCCATTAAAACAGTTGACAAAAGACCAAATATATGATATTAAGCGAAGTGGATTTAGCGATCGCCAAATTGCTTATGCTACAAAAACCAAAGAAGATGAAGTTCGCACCTATCGTCAACAGCTAGAAGTTATCCCCGTTTACAAAACCGTTGATACCTGTGCTGCCGAATTTGAAGCTTTCACACCTTACTACTATTCTACCTACGAAGAAGAAACGGAAGTATTACCCACCGATAAACCCAAGGTGATGATTTTAGGAGGTGGGCCAAACCGCATTGGTCAAGGAATTGAGTTTGATTATTGTTGTTGTCATGCTGCCTATTCTCTACATGATGCCGGGTATGAAACAATCATGGTTAATTCCAATCCCGAAACAGTTTCTACAGATTATGATACTAGCGATCGCCTATATTTTGAACCCTTAACCAAAGAAGACGTTCTCAACATCATCGAAGCCGAAAACCCCATCGGCATCATTGTCCAATTTGGTGGCCAAACACCATTAAAATTAGCTGTTCCCCTCCAAGAATATCTCCAACAACAAGCAGCTAAAAATGGGGAAATCCAAAATCCAAAATCCAAAATCCAAAATACTCAGATTTGGGGAACATCACCCGATTCTATAGATATGGCAGAAAACCGGGAACGGTTTGAAAAGATTCTGCAAGAGTTAAATATTGCCCAACCACCTAACGGTATTGCCAGAAGTTACGATGATGCGTTAATTGTTGCCAAACGGATCGGTTATCCTGTAGTGGTGCGTCCTAGTTATGTATTGGGCGGTAGAGCCATGGAAATAGTATATTCCGATGGGGAATTAGAACGCTACATGACCTTTGCTGTTCAAGTAGAACCAGATCAACCCATTTTAATAGATAAGTTCTTAGAAAATGCCATAGAAGTGGATGTAGATGCGATCGCCGATCACACTGGTAACGTTGTCATTGGTGGCATTATGGAACACATCGAACAAGCCGGTATTCACTCCGGTGACTCAGCTTGTTCCTTACCTTCGATTTCCCTTTCACCCGCAGTCCTAAATCAAATTCGCACTTGGACAGTCCAACTAGCAAAAGCACTTTCTGTAGTTGGGTTAATGAATATTCAATTTGCTGTAGTGGGTGCAAATGGTTATTCTCCCCAAGTGTATATTTTGGAAGCTAACCCCAGGGCATCGCGGACAGTTCCTTTTGTCTCTAAAGCCACAGGAGTACAATTAGCCAAACTCGCATCCTTAATTATGTCGGGTAAAACCTTAGCCGAATTGAACTTTACAAAAGAAGTCATTCCTGCTCATATTGCCGTCAAAGAAGCTGTTTTACCCTTTAATAAATTCCCTGGTACAGATACCCTATTAGGCCCAGAAATGCGCTCAACTGGCGAAGTCATGGGCATTGATACTGATTTTGGTCGCGCCTTTGCTAAAGCAGAACTAGGTGCGGGAGAAAAATTACCCCTCCAAGGAACTGTATTTGTTTCCATGAGCGACAGAGACAAACCCGCCGCCGTAAATGTAGTCAAAGAATTTATTAACTTAGGCTTTACCATCATGGCCACCCAAGGGACACGCCAAGTCTTGCAAGAACAAGGCTTAAATGTGCAATCAGTCCTCAAACTCCATGAAGGTCGTCCCCATGTCCTGGATGCCATTAAAAATGGCAACATTCAACTGATCATTAACACACCTTCGGGAGAAGAAGCTCATGTTGATTCTAAATTAATCCGCCGTACCGCATTAGGTTACAAAATCCCGATCATTACCACTATAGCCGGAGCTAGAGCCACAGCCGCCGCCATCCGTTCTTTACAAAACACAACTTTGGACGTGAAAGTGATTCAAGAATATTGTCCGATGGGTTAAGCAGGTGACAGGTGACAGGTGACAGGGAATAGTATTTATCTTTCCCTCTTGCCTCTTGCCTCTTGCCTCTTGCCTCTTCCCACATTATTAAGCAATTGTTACGGCAGAATGATTATGGTTATCATTGAGATATTTTAACAAATATGAGGAAGTTGTGTTTGCCGCTAAGAATTGCGCTTAATCCTTGTGAATGCTGGATTTACATTAATTTTAGAGCCTGAGGTGATATCGAGTTACTGTCAAGGTGCGGGTTTCTCGGTAGTCAATCAATTCTCATAAATGTTACAATAATTAATATTGCGGAAAACACAAAAAATCTATGACTTGCTACCTTGTATCTAACTATAGATACTTGTGAAAACAACGAGATAGATGTAACCTTTACCAATTAAGTACCTAATTGCCCAAAAATATAGGCCAGCGATCATTTACTGATCGTTTCAGTTACTAAACGCAGTCTGGGGTTATAGCCCAATTGGGTAGTCTCACCCGAAACTATTATTCTCTTAACGACCCTATCAGCAAACCCACCATTACCAAAGAGTAGCGCCATGAAGACCGCTCAATCAGCCACCGACCTCGTGCGGACTTACCTGCGTGAGATTGGCCGTGTGCCACTTCTCACCCACGAAGAAGAAATTTTTTATGGGAAACAGGTGCAACGATCTACTGCCTTGCATGAGATCCGAGAAGGTCTTGCTACCCAGTTAGGTCATGAACCAAGTTTAGAACAATGGGCAGCAGCCTCTGATTTAGAAGTATCAGAATTAAATCAGGCGATCGCTGAAGGTGAAATCGCTAAACGGAAAATGGTAGAAGCCAATCTCCGCTTAGTCGTCTCCGTTGCCAAAAAGTACATTAAACGTAATGTTGATTTACTTGACCTCATTCAAGAGGGCAGTATTGGTATGCAAAGAGGTGTAGAAAAATTTGACCCGACCAAAGGTTACAGATTTTCTACTTATGCTTATTGGTGGATACGTCAGGCCATTACACGAGCGATCGCCGAAAAAGCCCGGACTATTCGCTTACCTATTCATATTACCGAAAAACTCAACAAAATTAAAAAAGCCCAGCGCCAACTATCCCAAGGACTAGGACGTGCGCCCACCGTAGCGGAATTATCCCAAGAATTAGATTTAACACCTAAACAGGTACGAGAGTACCTAGAAAAAGCCCGTCTGCCATTATCTCTAGATTTGCGTTTAGGAGATAACTATGACACCGAACTGGGGGAAATGTTAGAAGATACCGGCGCAACACCGGAAGATTTTGTCATGCAAACTTCCCTCTCCTCCGACTTAGAACGCATGATGTCAGAACTCACTCCCCAACAAAAGGAAGTCATTAGCCTCCGCTTTGGGTTAGGAGATGGACAATCTCTAACTCTAGCTAGAATTGGTGAAATCCTCAATATTAGTCGCGAACGAGTACGACAAATTGAACGCGAAGCCCTAAATAAACTTCGTAAATCTAAAGCCACTATGAATGAATATCTTGCTAGTTAGTCAGAGGAAGCATGAGGTAAGAAGCAGGAGGCAAAAGGTAGGAGGTAAGAGGTAGAGGCGAACGGCTGTTCGCCCCTACATTAAAAGATAATTTTTTCTTTGCTTATCCCGTCACCTATTCCCTGAATCATTGCAAAAAAATTCCACCCATACCTATTCATGAGGTGAAAAACACTCCCTTTTTAGTACGGTTTCACCGACTCCCTCTTTAGGAATAGACTGTTAAATTAGTTAACGTGAATATACAATCGTCAACTAAATCTGAATAAATAGTATCAGTTATTCCAGTCACAAATACCGTCGTTAGTAGTGGCAGTATAGGAGGTCAAACGTGAGTAACCAATCTAATCGAGTATCAGAATTTTTTAATAGTGAGTCAGAAACAAGTAATTTATTATGGCAATATGTTAAATCATTAAGTCCAGATACTGTTACCCAATTATCTAAACCCACCTCTAATGAAGTGTTGCAGGTAATGGAACGGAATATCATCGGACTTTTAGGAAATTTACCCTCAGAACAATTCGGTATTACTATTTCCACCAGTCGTGAAAGCTTAGGTCGCTTGTTAGCATCCGCAATGATTAGCGGTTACTTTTTGCGAAATGCAGAACAAAGAATGAATTTCGATATGGTTATACAAGGAATAGAAGCGAATAATAGCGACATTGAATAATACTATTTTAGGAAAATTCTTAAAATAAAGATCAACTCGGTGGAAATATAGTAATCCTACCGAGTTTTGTTATGATTGGTAACTGGTAATTGGTAATTGGTAATTGGGAAAAAATAATTATTACCCAAAAACTTATATCGTAAGTGATTGCCCGGACTTGATATAATTGGTAATTGGAAAGAAAGAATTTATTACCTATTATCCATTATGATTGAAAGTAATTCTTCTATACCCCATAAAATTATTGGTGTTGCTGTTATTTGGAATGACGAAAAACAAATTTTAATTGATCGTCGTCTTCCTCAAGGTACAATGGGTGGTTTATGGGAATTTCCGGGGGGAAAAATTGAAGTTGGTGAAACCATTCAAGAATGTATTAAAAGAGAAATTGCTGAAGAATTGGGAATAGAAATTGCAGTTGGAGAACATCTAATTACTATTGATCATACCTATACTCATTTACGAGTAACTTTAACAGTACATCATTGTCATCATTTAGATGGTATTCCCCAAGCTATAGAATGTGATGAAATTCGCTGGGTAAGCTTGGATGAATTAGATAATTTTACTTTTCCAGAAGCGAATGGAGAAATTATTGCAGCTTTAAGGAAATATTATTTGGATTTATACCTATAATGTTATCAAATATTAACTTATATTATATTAAGTATAGAAAGTAATATAACATAACTTATTCCAGTCTTTACAACTATATGTAAGTGTAGTTAATATATTGATATTGTCTGAATCAGACAGAAAAATATATAAAAATATCAAAAATTAGGAGAAATCTAAAAATGACTATCTATAAAATATTAGATGAATTTAGACAAACTTCCACTTCTCCCCGTGATTTAGGTGATAAATTTGAACGATTAATGTTAACTTATCTAAAAACAGATCCTACTTATAAACAGTATTTTAGTGAAGTGTGGATGTGGATGGATTTTCCTAAACGGGGAAATATGCCAGATACAGGTATAGACTTAGTGGGAATCATCAGAGATACTGGAGATTATTGTGCCATTCAATGTAAATGTTATGATATAGATCACACTTTACAAAAATCAGATATAGATTCATTTTTCACCGCTTCCGGGACAACTTTATTTAAAAAACGCATGATTATTTCCACTACTGCAAAATGGAGTAAAAATGCCGCAGCAGCATTAGATGGTCAACAAATTGACGTTACTCGTGCTACTATTTATGATTTAGAAAATAGTCCCATTGACTGGGATAAATACAGTATTAAAAATCCTGATAATTTAGAACTTAAACCTAAAAAACAAATTCGTCCCCATCAACAAACAGCTTTAGAAAAAGTCCTCACAGGGTTTAAAAATGCAGATAGAGGTAAATTAATTATGGCCTGCGGTACTGGTAAAACCTTTACTGCGTTGAAAATTGCGGAAAATTTCCCTAGAGAAAATAATCTAATTCTGTTTTTAGTTCCTTCTATTTCTTTACTTTCC
>JBJTUF010000246.1:0-5615 GCA_046080565.1 Cuspidothrix sp.
TCAGTTTCTCCAGTTAAACCAGTATTCTCCCTCACCTGCCATTTTGGTTCAAAAATAGCCTTTAATTTAGGTAGTAGCTTTTTGACTGCTGCAATGGAATTGAGAATAATTGCACCTTTGCTATTTGGATAGTCTTGAAAAAACTTTAAAATTACTGTTTCTGCATTTTCTTCTATCCATTTGAAACTCGAACGAAGATTAGGTTCAATACCTTTAGGAAAGCATAAATTAATCGGTTGGCTAATTTGTCGTCACTTATCATGAGAAGAAGGTGAATCAAATTTATAAGCACCAACATCTTTGGGATTAATAATTTTATATTTGATTCCAGCTTTTTCAAAATAACCTTGTAGTATTGGGTGTAGCAGAAAGAAAGAGAAATTTCTTGTTAGCTCCTCCAGTGTGTTTAATTAACATAATTATGTTGATAACACTGGCTATCTGTGGAGATGAGAAAACATGAAATTCATCATAAATAAATAGCTTGAAATTTTCATCTATACGCCTAAATAACCTATCAGGATTGTCTATTTTTCCTCTCAAGTAATAAAAATTATGGATGTAGTGGAAAATATCGGGGTTAGTTAACAGAATTTCAGCTTGAGTAGAAAAATCTTCTACTCCCTCTAGTTTTGAAGGTAGTTGATAAGTAGCTATATATTGCTCTAAAATAGCTGCATTTAAGCGTTTTATTTGCGGTTTTTCTTGGAGTTGAAATAGAGATTTATATCCTTGAACTTGTTTTTCTTGATCTCGTGCTAACTCATTAGTTGGATACATTGCTAATGTATAAGTGCGATTAGTCATAGATGGCAAATAAGCCGCTAAACTTTTACCATCTCCTGTCATGGCAGTATTGAAAACAACATCAATATTTGGATCTCTTAATGCTTTTAAAGTCTCTAATTGATGCCAAGATAAACACCAATTTTCAGGCAATTTTACCCCATCAGGTGTGGGGACGGTTTGTGAATAAACAGGTTTGAGTTGAATACTGTAATTTTCCGACATACCCTTAATAACTCTTTTCAATTTCTGCAACCAATGGTTACAGTTTTTGTGTTGTAGTTAAAAACTGTCCGTAACTCGTTGTTAAAATCTATAATGACACTGAAAATAAAAGTTGGCAAGAGAAAACAAGTATAAAGTATACGGACACTTTTAATGAGTCGAAAAGGTCAGTCTATAACCCTGTCGGTATCAGAACGCGACAAAGCGGAACTAGAAGCGATCGCCCTAGAATTTGGGATGATGTGGGGAGATGATCCCAATATCTCCAAACTTATCAAAGCGATCGCTCAACGTGAATTAATTGTTGGTAAAAATCATGACTGGCAAAATTCCCGCATCCGTGCCTTACATCGTTGTATAGGTTCATTAACCGACATCGGACAAAATGAACAAGCGGAAATTATCGCCAATTTGCTACTAGAACGCAGTGAATTATCCGTACCAATGCGGACAGAAATTGAAGGGTTTTTAAATCATTCTCGTCCATCTTGGCGGTTGCAAGTAGATCACTATATCTTGCGTGAACAACCCTTTCAGGTTTCCTATCAAGATGCAGCAGAACGAGTATTTAATTTTACTGTTCGTTATGCCAAAATCACACCCCATGAAAAACGTCAATATCTTGACTGTTGGTGTGAAGAAACCGAAGGAAATCTTGACATCCCAGAATTACAACATAATTGGTGTTTTCGTTTAGACAGAATTAACGAAGGAGCAGTTACGGAAACTACTGGAAAATGGCTTAATAACTTAGATCAAATAGATGTGGAAATGTACATCTTAAACAACTTAGCTTTTGCCTATCAAACTAAAGCAGAGGATAAAACTGTGGAATGGATACCAGATAAACCAAAAGTGAAGCGAGTAATTAGAAGAGTATCAAATACATTCTGGTTCATTCGA
Organism: Cuspidothrix sp.; assembly: GCA_046080565.1. GTDB lineage: Bacteria > Cyanobacteriota > Cyanobacteriia > Cyanobacteriales > Nostocaceae > Cuspidothrix. The sequence goes on from JBJTUF010000246.1 coordinate 1,915, forward strand.
GAAATCATGCAATATTCCTCTGATTGTATTGTAGTCTCACCGGAAAAAGTGCGATCGCTCATCAAACAAAAACTCATTGCCCAATGTCAAAACTATGACATCTTATAGATAAAACTCTTGTGGTGCGGGCATACTTCGACAAGCCCTTCAACTTCGCTCAGGACAGGCTCAGTACAAGTCTTGCCCGCTACAGATGTACCTGACTCCCATCAAATTCCTGTAAATTGATAGGGCAAAAAAAAAGAAGCCCAGAAATAAATTTCGGGCTTCTCATGATTCATATTTAGGGTGCAAGGGCGTTACCACGAATTAGACTACCAATGGTTTTGGCAGTAATTTTCAATTGGGTGATGGGGTTAGCCGGAACTACAGTTTTATAGAGGTAGCTGTCAAAAGTTAGCTTCTGTACATCCAAATCATCACACATTTCTACAAATGCTTCCCTAGTAGCATCGGAACGATAGAAAACGTTTTGTAAAATGTCTAATACTTTGTAGGTCAATCCGTATTTCTTATCCCAACGCTTCAGATATACTTTGAGATCAGCTTCTGTAGGAATCCGCGCCCCGCCATTAGCAGCTTCTACAATAGCTTCAGCGCACATTCTACCAGACTTAGCTGCAAAGTAAATACCTTCACCAGAAGACTTAGTAACATAACCAGCCGCATCTCCTACTAAGGCAATACGTCCCACAACGCGACGAGGACGGGGATGTTCAGGGATGGGATGGGCTTCTACTTTAATGATTGTACCGCCGGCTAATTTTTCAGAAGCACGGGCGCGGATACCTGCTTGTAACTGTTTAATACTAGCTTTATTGATGTGCATTGTGCCAGTACCTACAGCTACGTGGTCATATTTAGGGAATACCCAAGCGTAGAAGTCGGTAGAAACATCATCGCCTACATACATTTCCGCCAGGTCATTGTAGTAGTCCATTTTGTCTTGGGGAAGACGAATGCGTTCTTGGAAGGCGATCGCATAATTGTAATCTCCAGCATCCATATCCTTAGCGATGCGGGAATTAGCTCCATCAGCACCAATAATTAAATCTACCTTCAGGGTTTTAGTAACGCCCTGGGGTCCTTCCCCTGAATGGTCAACATAATTAATGGTATAGGGGTCTGTATTGTTAGAAGGGATATCAACTTTATGAACAGTGGCGTTAATTAAATTCGCGCCTAATTTTGCAGCCCGGTTTCGCAAGAAACCATCTAGCACTTCTCGGCGGCACATTCCTATATATTCATCTTGATTTATTAAATTGATATCAACTTCACGATTGGAAGGAGAAATCATTTTCATTTTCCGTACACGACGGTCAATGATTTCTGGAGGTAAATCAAACTCGCTGACCATACACAGGGGAATAGCACCCCCACAAGGTTTAGCGTTATCTAACTTGCGCTCAAACAAATATGTTTCAATCCCAGCTTTAGCTAGTGTTTCAGCAGCGCATGAACCTGCTGGGCCAGAACCAACAACCGCAACGCGTAGTGTCAAAGGTTTTCTCCCAATCATAATTAATATTTTCCCAAAGCATCCTATCATGGACTTTTAGCTGAATTTCCGCTTTAGCTTCAGGTTTTCACATAAATGCAATATTCCTTAATATTTCTACATGAAACATAAGGATTTGACTCTAATTAGTAAATATTAGTCAATGCTAACTATAGCAGAAGACAGGGGGCAGAACGAAAGCCTTTTCTTCATCATTTAATACTGTCTAAAGACACACCTAACCAACCCTCAAAGTTAGCCATTGCAGTAGGATCGGGATTTTCTAGAGGTTTAATTTGATACCTACTATAACTTGGTGCAGCTAAAATGACAGAATAAGTCAGCAGTTCATCTTGATGGAAAACAGTTACTTGAATAGAGTCATTTGGTTGATAATTTTTCAATCTTTCACTTAGCTGATGTCCTACTTTAAGACCATCAATAGCCAATAATTCATCTCCAGAATCAATTCCGGCTTTTTGCGCAGGTGAACCAGCTTCTACAAATTTAATTATCTCCCGGCCATTTTCAGTATTTATCCTCACACCCAAATAAGGTTCTTCATTCGTTTCTCCCACTAATTGCAGACCAAAATATTGCAAATATTGATTAAATGGTAAATCTTCCAGACCATGCAGATAGCGGTTAAAGAAGTCACTTAAATCCATATCAGCAACAGATTCAATAACATTTTGTAATTCTTCTGGCGTATAACCAATTTCATCTATACCAAACTTCTCCCACATTTGCCGCATCACATCATCTAAGGAACGTTGATTTTGATGATGTATACGAATTAATAAATCTAAAAGTAGGGATACCATTTCTCCTTTTAAATAGTAGGAGATTTGGGAATTACCACTATTAGTATCGGGACGATAAAGTTTAATCCAAGCATCAAAACTTGACTCAGCTAAAGGTTGTACTTTCCGTCCTGGAGTATTGAGATATCTAGTAATTTCCTTACTCAAATAGTTTAAATATACCTTAGTGTTATAAATCCCTGCCCGTAAAGGAATAATTAAATCATAATAACTGGTTGTTCCCTCACAAAACCATAAAGATGGTGTATAGTTTTCTTGGTCATAATCAAATACTTCCAAAGCTTTCGGGCGAATTCTTTTCACATTCCATAAATGAAAAAATTCATGGGCGACTAATTGTAAAAATTGCTGATATGTCTCCTGATTACGAAATCCAAATCTTTGATAAATTAAGCAACAAGAATTTTTATGTTCTAAACCACCAAAACCTTGCTGAAGTAAATGAAGAAAAAATACATATCTTTCATAAGGTAAACCACCAAACATTTGTGATTCGACTTCAATAATTTTTGTAAAATCAGCAATCATTTGTAGTGGTTGAAAATTACCTTTTCCCCAAATTGCAAATTCATGGAGTTTTCCTAACACTTCAAAATGGTATAATTGATGAGAACCAATTTCAAAAGGACTATCAACTAGAGTATCAAAATCTGCTGCTAAAAAAGTATTTGTGGCTTGACTAACTGTTGGTAAACCTGTAGTAACTTGCCATTGATCATCAGGAGGAACTATGGTTACTTGAATTGGTAAATGTTCATAGCTAGGGATTCTAAAAAACAAAGCCGCGCCATTAAAATAACCATGAGTAGTATCTAAATGATTTGTTCTGACAGTTAATTCATTAGCAAAAATTCGATAACTAATAGTTATATCTGAAACATCACCTTTTGTTATTTGCCAATGATTTTTACTAATTTTTTGCCAAGATAAAGGTTCATTGTCAGCTAAAGCGGTAAAATCCTGTAAATGTCTTTCATATTCCCGAATTAAATATGATCCAGGTGTCCACACTGGCATTTTTAAATCGAGAAATGAATGGGGATAGTTAGCAATGTGTAATGTGACTTCAAACAGATGGGTTTCTGGTTGAGACATTGCCACTAGATAATGAATTTGGGGACTGATTTCTAGAACTTGAGTCATAATTATTTGTAGATTTTGAGTTATAGCAGGTGGCGGTTGACGGTTGACTGCTGACTGCTGACTGTTGACGGTTGACTGCTGACTGTTGACGGTTGACGGTTGACTGAAAAGATATCTTGCCTCCCCTGCCTCCCCTGCCTCCCCTGCCTCCCCTGCCTCCCCTGCCTCCCCTGCCTCCCCTGCCTCCCCTGCCTCCCCTGCCTCCCCTGCCTCCCCTGCCTCCCCTGCCTCCC
>JBJTUF010000247.1:0-25077 GCA_046080565.1 Cuspidothrix sp.
TAACACTTTCTGGTATATTTCACTTATCATTTTACTCTGTTAGTTCATATTTACTATTTATTACTTATCTTTTTTTGCTCCCACATTCTGTATCTCTTACTACATAAGCTTTTTCTCCTTCTTGTCCCCCTGTCAGGTAATGATCACCAAGTTAATAATAATATTATTACATATCAAGCTGGAGTAGGAGTAGTGATCACATCCTATCCTCAAAGTGATAGAAATATCATTCAAGATAATAAATTTTCCGAATTAGAAGGATTAAGTATAGACTTAAATAATCAGCATAATGTAGGCGTAGAAGACTTTCAAAATGGAGACGGACCAAACCCACCAAGAAATTCTCCGAACCGCAAATTAGATACAGCGAATGCTGCTATTAATAGTCCTAAATTTCTCAGTGATAATTTTTTCTTAGGACTCAAGTCCACCGTAGGTATTGATGGTATATCTGAACCTAATTCCCAAGTTGATATTTATCAAATTACAGGAAAAACAGCCTATGGTTTTTTAACTGAGAAAATAGCCAGCACAACCACAGATAACCAAGGTAAATTTAGCGCAGATTTAAGTAACTTACAGCCAGGAGATCGAATTAGTGCGATCGCTACTTTACCCCAATATGGTACATCTGAACCCGCTTATCCTGCCATAATTCGGCCTATTGATCCTAACCAACCGATGGTGATTACCAAGAAATTATATCCACCATCCCTGCAATGTTTAACACCAGTTGTGGAAAAAACTCCCCCCATAGAAATACCCAATGAACCACCAGAAATACCGCCAGAACCTATTAAACTAAAAGTTCCTAAAAACATCCACTTTGCACTAGATAAATATAATATTAGTCCAGCTAGTGCCAAAATCCTAGATAAAATTGCTCAAGTATTAAGAGATAATCCCTCAATCATAGTTGAAATTTATGGACATACAGACTATCGCGCTAGTAATCAATATAATATTCGATTAGGAGCAAATAGAGCTAAGTCAACCAGAAATTACCTCATTCGTCAAGGTATTTCCCCAGAAAGAATGTCCATTCGTTCCTACGGAGAAACTCAACTATTAAAACCTGGTAATAGTAAACTAGATCATGCCCGCAACCGGCGTTCAGAATTTATTTTCAAAGATATTCGTGGCATAGAAGTAATAGTACAAGAAACAGATTTACAGTTGGAGTAATAAACAGGAATACACATTGTTGCTTACAATATCTTGTCATCTGAAACTCTAAATTATAATCATTCAACAAACTATTTATGAGCCTATTATCTCAATATTTTTCACAAATAATGTTCTTGGGGAGATCCTCTAAAAATAAACCCTCGTCATCTAGACACGATCTACCACAACTATCTATCAAATACCAAACAAAATGGCTTGGTAGCCTTCTATTCTTGGTTTCTTGGGCTTATTGGATACAACCAGTGCAAGCTGAAGGTAGCAGAGACTTACACCCTTCTGGTATTAGTGGTTTTCGAGCTAACCTGGAATGGTACGGAAGTGCATTCTGGGGACCGACTACTGCACCTCCTGGTGCTACTAATTTTCAAAACAATTCCTTACGGCGGCGCACCTTACTACAAGTTTATGCTAATGCTGGCGAATATACTCTCTTGGGTTCTAGTTCCGAAGGGGTCAGTAATGCTCAGATTACTATTTTTGGTAGTAAAAGCGGGCGAATTGGTGATGAAATTCTGTCTGATCAAAAATTTCAATGTTCCGCTCAAAGAACTTCAACAGGAAATACAAATTTAGGTAAAATCACTAGCCGAACTCAAGAATTAGTCGGTCCAGACACCATTACAAATGCGACAAATGGCACACCAGGTAATGCAATTTCTGGCGCCTATGTACCTTGTTACTATCAAGTTCCTACTACTGGAATTTATTATGTAGTTTTCTACGGAGTTGGTGGAAGCAATACGGATATTGGTACTAATACAAGGAATAATGGAGCTATTAATTTTACTAGCCAGGATAATGGTAGCAATGGTTCAAATGCTAATATAACCGCATGGGATGTCACAGTCCGTAGTAGTCTAACTTCGACAACGGATATTAAAGGGCGACTATTTACAGACTATTTGGCACTCACTACGGGAGATAATAGTAGACCTATCAATTCTCAGTTTTATGTTGTGACGAAAGATGGTTATCAATATAGAACCGGCTTAAATGGATTAGATCCCAATGGTTTTTTAGTATATGGTAATGATGTTGGTTACTTAGATAGTGATGGAGTAACTCCTCTTTATCATAATCTCGTTAATGACATAAATAGTCCTTTATTGGAAACACCCCAAGGCGGAGTCAATATTGCGCCACCCAATCACGTTATTTTCTTTAATACTCCTGACAATAATTCTCTCATAGCTCTTGGACTACCTATATCAGCCACATTACCAGAGATAACTAATTCAAGTTTCACTGGTACATTGACCTCAAACACCTCCAATTATCAAACTGGAGGAACATTCAAATTCGACAGCAATGTATTAAGTATTTATCAAATTATCATCAGCAAAGATGGCATAAATTTTGACTCCAGTAATCCTAATAATCGGTTATTACAGGGAAAAATACTATCATCCACAAATCAAACCGTTATCTGGGACGGTAAAGATAATACTGGCAACTATTTCCCAGTTGGCACATATTCGACTATTATCCGCAACCGTGGTGGTGAATACCACTTTCCACTGTTTGATGCTGAAAATAACACTCTTGGAGGCCCAACTTTTACTCTCCTCAATGCAACGAACCCATTAGGGCAAAATACAGGATTTTATGATGATCGTGGTTATACAACCATCGGGGGAACTACTGTGGGAACAGTGGGAAGCGTTCTTTGTGGAACTAATCCACCCAATCCATCTAGTAGTAATTTAGATTCAGGATTTAATACTTTTAGCAATCAACGAGCTTTTGGCGTAAGTTCTGGCGGGAGTACTAACACCGTTTGTACAGGCTCATTTGGTGATACCAAAGGCTTAGATATATGGACTTATGTTCCCAGTGTAGCAAAGTTTGTCCCTGTGAAAATTGTTGATGTTGTTTCCCCCACTGCTGGCAAAATCATCATCAATGAAGTATTACACAAGGAAACAGGAACAACTACTGCTACCAATGATGAATTTATTGAACTCTACAATTCTTCTGCATCAGCCGTAGACTTAAGTGGTTTTATTTTATCAGATGGCCACTTAACCGCAAGCGATAATGATGGTGCTACTAATGGCTTTACCTACACATTTCCCAATGGTACAACCTTACAACCAGGGCAATATGCGGTAATTTGGATTGGTGATAAAAATGCCAATAATCAAGCGGCAGGAGCAGCGTTTCAAAGTTGGTTGGGACTAACTCCTAAACTGAATAACACAGGTGATGATGTTTGGTTATACGACAATCTAAATAAAATAGTTGACTATATCGCTTATGGTACGGGTAGTGAGATTAATATACCTCCAGATAGTGTTCTCAATCTTTGGGACAATACCTATCAGTCTAGTTTAGCTACAACTGCTCCAGGTCAGTCTATCAGTTTGACTGCAAATGGTACTGATACCAATACGACAGCTTGCTGGGAAGCGACAACCAGTAATAATGCTAGTGCCAACTGTACCAGTTTTTTACCAACTATAGATACTGATACTATCGCCTCTCGAATCACTAGCGTCGGGAAAAATAATAATGGGAGTATACCAAAATTGATTTTAGTAAAACGTATCACTAGAATTAATGATACAGATTATACCAATTTCATTGATGGTAACAGCAATGTACCTACAGCTGATCCTAGCTATGTATCACCATCTTATGCTCTAGATGATAACAATCCTAAGTGGCCTGCTGGTTATTTAGGTGGTTTGATTAATGCTGGTGTGCTTAAAGCCGGTGATGAGATAGATTACACAATTTATTTTCTTTCTACTGGAACAGCTAATGCTACCAATGTTACTTTATGTGACTTAGTACCAAGTAATGTTACTTTTGTTCCTACGGCTTTTAATACTTTAACACCTAATGATGGTGGTATACTAGGTATAGACCAGGGTATAGCTTTAGCTATTGGCAATAGTGTTCCTACTCATTATCTCACTAATCTTGCTGATACAGATAGAGGTACTTTTTATTCTCCTAATGATTCTAATATACCTGCTTCCTGTGGTACTAATACTAACGGTGCTGTAGTAGTAAATATCACTAACAGCAATTTATCTAATCTACCTCCTGCTGCTGGTTCTGGGACTCCAATAAATTCCTATGGGTTTGTGCGCTTCCGGGGCAAGATTAAATAGAGTAATAGCCATTTGTGTGGAAACGTTCCATGGAACGTCTCTACAATTTTTTCACTGACTGTCTGATGAGTTACATACTAATTTATTCATTGTTCTCTAATCTTTCTTCCTAAAATAAAAAAACTTTTTACCTCACTAGCATAGTGAACAGCTATATTTCTCTTTTTTCCCAAATGTGTAATTAATTTTGCCTATAGGATTTACGCATTCTAACCAAATGTAGGGGTTTGAGATTGCTTCCTTACGTCGCAATGACAGTATTTTAGGTAGGTTTTGCGTAAGTCCAGGCCTAGTTACTTGTTACGTATTTTTGACAAAAATATAGGACTTACGCATTTTAACTAAATCTAGGGGTTTGAGATTGCTTCCTTCCCTCGCAATGACAGTATTTGAAGTAGGTTTTGCGTAAGTCCAGAAATATTAAAAATCATTTACATCCTTGAATTAATCTTCTACATTATTGAATAATACAATGTAACAAGCTAGTGAAACCTAGCACTCACAAGGCTTGAGTGCTAAACAAACGTCGAACATCGAAACTGATGTAGTAGGCAAAAATTCTACTTTTTGAAATGTAATTAACGGACTTTTCCTTAATAGTTTTTTGCCCAAAACTGAGGTTTATTGGCAATAGATGAATTCATGAGGAGAATTAGAATGATTAAATACAGTTTCAATTTAATAGGTGTGTCTCCGGTTCTACATTTTTTTAATCACCAACAACAGACTTTAACAAAACCACAACACCAGGGGATAGAATATCTAGGAACTCACATTTGTACATTAGATGCGTTTTTAGCATCTGTAGAACCACTACCGATAAAATGGGGATGGAATTTAGATCAAGTAGTAGATACAGTAATTGAGTTTTGGTTGAATAATGCTGAAAGTATTGAATATTGGAAATCTCGCTTAAAAGATGCGGGACATGATAGCCTACTTGTAGCTAGAGTAGCAGATATCAAATCTTTATCGGGGGAATTTGAATCACTATTGGGGAAAAACTTGTAAACTTAACTCTCATTTTCTAAAATTTTCAGAATCTTCAAATACAAATTTTCTACTCTCTGCGCAGCAATTTCACTACTAGCAGCATAGTGATTTAACCCAGGAGAACCATTTACTTCAATCAAAGTATAATCTATCGTGGGACTGGTTATATCATCAGTGAGTATATCCACCCCTGCTAATCTCAGTCCTATATCTTTAGTAATATTAATTGTTAATTTTTGAAAGTTTGGATGAATGCTTTCGGAAAAATCTACTGCTTCACCACCACTGGATAAATTTGCGCTATCTAACAGATAAACAATATCATTTTCTGAAATCACGCTATCTAAAGTGAGATTTTGATGTTGTAATTTTTGAGAAATCCGAAAATCATCAAATTTGATAATGTTCTTTCTGCCCATATTCCTAAATTTTTCTTGCTTTTGTTGTAGCAACTCTAAAATATTAGATTTACCATCACCAACTACAAACAGAGGAATTCTTTGATAAGCGGCCATAATTTCATTATCTAAAACCAGAACTCTATAGTCATTACCACTATAAAATTTTTCGACAATCAACTCTGGTTTAATTTGGAATATTTTCTTGGCTACATGATAATATTCTGTTTGATTATGTACCTTAGTGACTAATATCCCTTGACTCATATTCAAAGGTTTTACAATCACAGGAAAACCTAATTTTTCAGCATACTTAAATCCATCATCAATATTTCTAGGATGGGCTAATTTAGCACATAAATGATCATTAAAAAAAGTCTTGCCTTCTGTGACTTTATATCCAAACTGCTTGAGAAAAAAATTACTATATGCTTTATCTTTAGCCAATTCTGCGGAAGCAAATCCGTTAATATTCAATTTAGCGTGGTTAAAAACTGACTTTTTACCATTTTGAAAGGTAATATGACCCACTAATTCATATTCTGGTTCAACTAGAACTACAGCCCCTATTTGCAATGCTAATTTTTGGATGATAGATGTGATTGGCATTGTTAATTTTCCCAAATTATCCAAAAATTAGCCTGAAAAGCGATCGCAAAAGTTGTAAATTTTTACAACCCTCAAACCTAAAATCACCAAGTTTAGGTGCAGATGATACAGTGAATTTTATTATTGTATGTACGTTTAAGCACTGAGTTACTCAGTAAATATTGGTTGGCATCCAATAAAACTGAAAATTACCAGTAAATAAGTTGCTGTACCACACCTTGACAATTTTGAAAATATGTAATAACAAGGTGGCATTAATAAAAGACGCTAGTACATCTTTGTTTCAGAGACATACTAACGCCCTTCACTCAAGTTCATACGCATAAAATAATCATGCCACAAAATACGGATTGCAAAAATACCAATTCAGAAAATCAAGCTATTACCTACAAAAAAAGGCTAAATGGTTGGGCGATCGCTCGAATTGTTGCAGAACAAGAAAAGGTCATCATTGCCCGGTTTCGCAGTCGTTCCGATGCAGAAGGCTATATTCAACACATCCGTCAATTAATTCCTGATGGTGTATTTGAACTTTTCTTTGATTCTCAGCGACAAGAAATTGTCATGTAAATTGGCAAGAGGCAAGAGGTAAGAGGTCTATTCTTCTCATCTCCTATGCCAATTGCCAAACTACACAGCAGTCAGTAGTCCATTGTGTTTGAGTAAAGCCTTGGTACTGGGTTCTCGTCCCCGGAAGGTTTTAAAGACATCCATGGGATGCTGACTGCCACCTAAAGCCAAAACTGTATCTCGGTAACGTCTGCCAATAGCTTGGATAGCAGCTTCATCTTCTAAACCAGCTTCCTCAAAAGCAGCAAAAGCATCAGCACTGAGAACTTCAGCCCATTTATAGCTATAGTAGCCCGCCGCATAACCACCTTCAAAAATATGCCCAAAAGCGCACAAAAACGCATCCTCTGGTAAAGGCAGTAACACAGTTGTTAACTTAGCAATTCGTTGTCGCACATCTGCTATAGTTTCTCGGACATGAGGAGAATAACGATCATGCAATTCCAAATCCACACTACTAAAATCTAATTGCCGTAACATTGCTGAACCACTCATATAGTTACGTGCAGCCAACAACTTTTGGTAATAATGCTCTGGTAATGGCTCACCTGTTTCATAATGTTTCGCCATACCAAACAACGTTTTACGGTCATAGCACCAGTTTTCCATAAACTGGCTCGGTAATTCCACCGCATCCCATTCAACATTATTAATACCTGCTGCTCCTAGATAATCCACCTTTGTCATCATGTGATGTAAGCCATGGCCAAATTCATGGAACAAGGTTTCAACTTCATCAAAAGACATTAAACTAGGATTACCGTCCACAGGTGGAGTTTGATTACAAATCAAATAAGCCACAGGTAGACGAACTTTGCTAACACCATTTTCTTTAATTTTGCACCGATGAATACAAGCATCCATCCAAGCACCACCACGTTTTTCTGCTGGACGACTATAAGCATCTAGATAAAAATAGGCAATCGGTTCACCATATTTATCAGCTATTTGGAAATAACGCACATCCTCATGCCAAATAGGAGCTTCACCATCAGCCGGGGTTACTGTTACACCAAAAAGCCTTTTCACCAGCCCAAATAAGCCATCTAGAACTTGCGGTAGAGGAAAATAGGGACGTAACTCTTCCGCCGTAAAGGCAAATTTTTCTTCCCGTTGGCGTTCAGCCCAAAAATTAATATCCCAATGTTGTAAATTATCGGCTTCTGGTGATCCCTTACTTTTTGCAAAAGCTTTAAGTTGACCCAAATCTTTAACAGCAGCATCATAACTAGCTTGGCGGAGTTCTTCTAAAAGTTTTTCCACAGATTGAACATCCTTGGCCATCTTACTGGCTAAACTTAGTTCAGCAAAACTATTAAAGCCAATTAATTGAGCTATTTCTTGTCTTAATTCTAAAATGCGGATAATTAAAGGATTGTTATCTAATTCCCCAGAAGATGCACGAGTAATATAAGCCTTATATAGCTTTTCTCGTAAATCTCTACGGGTACTGTGCTGCATGAATGGGAAATAGCTGGGAAAATCTAAAGTGATATGCCAAGGTCCATGCTCTGGTGTCGCATTTTCTTCTCCAGCAGCACGGGCAGCTTGGGCTGCAAGACTTAACAGACTACTTGGCAAACCATCAATATCCGCTGGGGTAGTGAGAACTAAAATAAACCCTTTAGTTGCGTCCAGAACATGATTTGCAAATTTAGTTGCTAGTTCTGCCAGTTCCATCTGGATGGTGTTAAAACGTTCTCTATCTTCTCCATCTAAGCCAACACCAGAAAATTCAGCATCCCGAATAGCCGCCTTGATAATTCTCTGTTGGGCTGAATCTAAAGTTTCCCAAATCAGACTATTACGAATTGTTTTAAAAGTATTGTAAATTGGTTTACTTTGACCTAGGGTATTCATAAATTGAACTACTTGCGGCTGTACTTTCTCGTAAGCAACACGTAATTCTGGACTATTTTTTACACCCATTAAGTGATTCAGTATTCCCCAACTCCAATTAAGTTTTTCCGTCAGCTTTTCTAGAGGTTCTACTAAGCCACTCCAAGTAGGCTGTATATTCGTTTCTAAACGAGCTAACTCTTTTTCTAGTTCTGCTAATAGATGACTAAATGCTGGTTCGACTTGCTCTGGTTGAATATTGCTAAATGGAGGTAGTCCAAAGCCCTGAAGTAGAGGATTCTGATAAATAGTAGCAGTTGCACGCATGGTAGTGAGTTAATAGCCGATTAATTAGGTAGGAACAAAGACTTTTCTTTATATAACTAATAATGTACCGTTAGGACAAAATTTCGCATTGCTAGAATGGCAATCTTGTAAATAGAATGCAAAAGCAAGAATTTAGGAGTTAAAGCTTAATTAGATATGGTTCAATACGTCAAAAAATTTTTACCCCACTTCTATTCTGAAATTTAGTTATATAGATACATTATCTTAATACCATAGTCTAAGTTAGTTATGATAGTAATTTTTACTTATAATTTTTCGACACATTACTTCTATTTTGGCAATTTTTGTGGACATAATTCAGGATAATCAAGTTTAACTACTGAATCTAAGTCATGAAACTCTTACTTTCTGTATTGCTGACACCAACTATTCTGTTATTGAGTTCCAGTCATGTATTAGCAGAAATTAAAACCAAAATTATTGAGTACAAGCAAGGTAACACTGTATTAGAAGAATATATTGCCTATAATGATGCAATCAAAGTTAAGCGACCTGGCGTATTGGTAGTTCATGAATGGAAAGGTTTGCAATCTTATGCAAAAAAACGCACTGAACAATTAGCTAAATTAGGATATGTAGCTTTTGCCGCAGATATCTATGGTAAAGGAATTAGACCAAAAACTATAGAAGAAGCAGGCAAACAAGCCACTATTTATCGCCAAGATCGAAAATTACTCCGTGAACGCGCTAAAGCTGCTTTGCAAGTTTTACAAAAATATCCCCTCACAGACTCTAAACGCATTGCAGCTATTGGTTACTGTTTTGGTGGTGGTACAGTCTTAGAATTAGCGCGAAGTGGTGTGAATATCAACGGTGTAGTTAGTTTCCATGGTAATCTCGATACACCTAATCCTAACGATGCTAAAAATATTAAAGCCAAGGTATTAGTATTACATGGTGCTGACGATCCTTATGTTCCCGAAGAGCAAGTACAAGGTTTTGCCAGAGAAATGCGTCTGGGGAATGTAGACTGGCAATTAATATCCTATGGTGGTGTGGTTCATTCTTTTACCAATCCAGAAGCCAACAATAACCCTAAAGGCGCTCTTTATAATCCAATAGCAGATCAGCGTTCTTGGCAAGCTATGCGACAGTTTTTTGCAGAAATTTTCCGTAAGTAATATTTAGGAGGAGTATGGCTTCGCCACACTTCGCTATCAGGAGGAAGAAGAAACAAGAAAGAAGAAAGAAAGAAATTTTTCTCTTATCAACAGTTAACAGTCAACATTCACCTAATTATGTCTAATCTTCCACCACTAAATACACAAACAATTTGGGGAATTATCAACGATACAATTAATGATGATACTGTCAAAAAATTATTGTGGTATCACCTGGGTTATCGCTATGATCCGATTACAGATACATGGACTAATAATGAAGTAGCACCAGAATGGCGAGATGAATATCCTCAACCACCTGATTTTATTGATTCTCGTCCGGCAATTATGAAATTAACCCGTTCTATTCCTCCAGATAATAAACAACTTCTCAAAGAAAAACTTGGTTTTAAAGGTTACAAAATTGGTGAATTTGGGCCTCGACAAACTCGGAGAGCAACATCGGCAAATTGGTTATTAAGTTATATGTTAATCACCACTGGCAAAATAGAGTAGGGCAGGAAACTATAGCAATTCTCTAAAAATATCCCTAACTTGTTTTAGGTTGGGGATATTCACCTTTATGTCTAAATGTTATAGAAACAACACCTATTTAGCTTGTATTTTTCTCAAAAAATGTGTATATTAATATATTCAACCCTTGCATATAGTAATCTGATCTGAGTTTGTGCAATCTGTTTTTTAAACAAACTACTTTATGCTTAAAAACCATAAAAAACGTTTTCACAGATATTTAAGATTACTACCGTATAAAACAAATCCAGAGATTTCTGCCATGATCCACAAACTAATTAACACTAACATTAAGAGTTCTCATGTTTTATTAACTCCTAATGAAGTGAAGGCAAAATTACCTTTAACTAAAACTGCTGAACATACAATTTTAAAATTTAGACAAGAAATAGAAAATATTCTGGATTTTCAAGATCGGCGTAAATTTATTGTAGTCGGTCCTTGTTCTATTCATGATCCTAAAGCAGCCATAGAATATGCAGATAAATTGCATTATTTAGCAGAAAAAGTGAAGGATAAACTGCTGTTAATTATGCGGGTTTATTTTGAAAAACCTCGAACTACTGTAGGCTGGAAAGGGTTGATTAATGATCCAGAAATGGATGATTCTTTTAATGTAGAAAAAGGAATATTAATCGCTAGAAGTTTATTATTAAAGTTAGCAGAATTAGGATTGCCAAATGCTACAGAAGCCCTTGATCCGATTATTCCTCAATATATAAGTGAATTAGTATCTTGGTCAGCTATTGGGGCAAGAACAACAGAATCACAAACACATCGAGAAATGGCTAGTGGTTTATCTATGCCGGTGGGGTTTAAAAATGGTACTGATGGTAATATTCAAGTGGCTGTAAATGCTCTCAAATCTGCGAAAACTCCCCACAATTTTCTAGGGATTAATCAAAAGGGACAAGTGAGTGTATTTCAAACTAGGGGAAATGCTCATGGTCATGTAATTTTGCGCGGGGGATATCAACCAAATTTTGATGCAGATAATATTAAATTAGTAGAGGAACAATTAAAAGCGGCTGACTTATCACCGAGAATAGTTATTGATTGTAGTCATGGTAATACGAATAAAGATTACAGATTACAATCTAGCGTTTTTGAGAATATTATTCAGCAAATAGTTGATGGTAATAGTTCGATTGTGGGCATGATGCTAGAATCGAATTTGTATGAAGGTAGTCAACCAATTACAGGAAATCGTGAAGATTTAAAATATGGTGTTTCTGTGACTGATAAATGTATTAGTTGGGAAGAAACAGAAAGAATAATTTTGGCTGCTCACGCTAAATTATAGCCCAATATGGTTCAGTTAAGCCTAAAACTCTTTTTTTAAACGAACCACAGAGGCACAGAGGTCACAAAGAAAAGAGAAAAACAGATTCTTAATTGAATTGTATTTAATTATAGCCTGTAGAGACGTTCCTGTGGAATGTCTCTGTTTACCATTTTCAGGATTATACACGGGATTGGTGCGGATCGAACGCACGGCCTAGCGCTTAGGAGGCGCTCGCTCTATCCAACTGAGCTACAACCCCAAAAATCACACAGCCTATATTATAGCAGTATTTTTAGTGAGACTGCCAGTGTTTATCCCAATCACTACCACCAATTTCTAAACCGCAAAGATGACTAGTGGCATTGAGAATAACTTTAGTCTTGCCGCCATTTAGTTCTCGTAATTCTAAATTTAGTTTTCCTTGCATTGTATCTCGACAACAGAAGGTTAAACCATTGGTTGTCGGTGCGCGGAGGGGAGTCCCTGGTAGGTCGGTAGTTCCTGTAAGCTCAATTTCATAATTTAGGTTTTTGGCTTGCATTTGCCATTTACCCCAAGGCTGAATTTGCCATTTTACTTCTGAGTTCCAGGGGACAAATTCATAAAATTTGCCTTGGTGGTGAATACCAATCATGGCAACGGATTCCATCCACCATAATACACCACGTCTGCCACCACCGGCGGTTAAAGCTAGGTCAGGTTCGTTAATAAAAGAGTTGCAATTTAGCCAAAACCATTTTTGCGGAAATGCACCACCCCAATTTTTTTCTGCGTATGCTGGGGCGTTTGTGAATTCATAAATTTTACCATGCCAATCTATCCAACCGGTTGCTAAACCATGAGCCATTAAAATTTGCCAACCTGGTTCAAATATTTGGGAAAATGATAACCAACCGGCGGTTGATTGCTGTAGACTGTTTTGATTTCCCCAAGCGTATATGGGTTTAATTTCATACTCCCATCGGCAATAATTACCAGTGGCGGGATCGGTGATGATACCTTGGTTTAGGGTGGCTGTAGCTTGATAACCTTCTTGGATATGATGGGTAAATTCATTGGGGAGAAGATACAGGGGGGAAACTTGGAGGTTGGTTTTTCCCCAGTGTCCTAATCCTAAGACATCAACACTGGCCCAAAATTTTTTGACATCGGGAAAGGTACGACAGAGGTACTCATCATTTATGCCCAGGATTTGGGCTGCGCCACCACTGTAGGGCTGATTACCGATGGGGTCTTCGATGGAGTACATGAAGGCGATGGTTTGCCCAATTTCGGGTAATGTGACGCGGTAATACCAACCTTCAAAGAAGCGGCGACTGCTACTATCCCAATGATAGCCACTGTGGGGTGTTTGGGTGAAATTAAAGATGTTTTGGGGAATACTGAGCATAGATGGTGTGTTTTAGGTTATTTTTGAGTATGTGCGTTGCCTGTAGTGAGCGATCGCTAACGATATGAATATTAATCAAGCTTATGAAATTTTGGGCTTAAAACCTGGTGCATCTATTCAAGAAGTTAAACAAGCTTATCGTCAGATAGCTAAACGTTGGCATCCAGACCAATTTTTAGAACTACAACAAAAGCTAGAAGCAGAAGAAAAAATTAAAGAAATTAATCAGGCTTATGAAATATTAAAGTCTTATGAACCAAGTGAGATCAATAAAGGTGATTCTGTGGGCATAAAAGTTGATTTTGTCTCCAATTCTGCCGAAATTTTATATCAGCAAGGTATCAAACAAGCTCAACAAGGTAGGTATACTGAAGCCATTGAATATTTTACCCAGGCAATTCGTCTTAACTCTAACTATTCTGATACTTATCATTTTCGAGGTTTAGCTTGCTCAAAATTAGGGTATGAAAATAGAGCATATTATGATTTGAAAAAGGCTAAGGAACTCAAATCTAAAGAAGTCAAGAAAGAGCCTCAACCAAAATCCTCACCACCCAAACCATCGCCACCAACATCAACTAAGTCACAACCATCACCGTGGAAATGTTTATACATTTTGAGTCATACAAACTGGGTTTTTAGTGTAGCAATTAATCCAGACGGACGAACTTTAGCTACCAGTAGTGGTGATCAAACTGTCAAAATTTGGCAATTGGAAACAGGACGATTAATACATACATTAACTGATCATAAGAAGTGGGTAAGAAGTGTTGCTTTTAGTCCCAATAGTCAAACTTTAGTAAGTGGAAGTGATGATGGGACTATCATTTGTTGGCAAGTCTCTACAGGTAAATTATCTCAAACAATCAAAGTTCATTATACGCCTATTTTTTGCCTAGTTATTAGTCCTGATGGTCAAACTGTTTTGAGTGGTAGTAGAGACACGACAATTAAGATTTCTCATCTAGATATGGGACAATTATTGAACGTGATCAAAGGTCATTCTTACTTAGTGTACTCTCTTGCTATTTGTTCACAAGGGCAGATTTTAGTGAGTGGTAGTGCTGATAATACTATCAAATTCTGGAATTTAAAAAATAAAAAACTGCTACATACTCTTCAAGGACACTCAGGTCCTGTGACTGGCGTTGCAGTTAGTCCCAAGGGAAAAATTTTAGCCAGTGGTAGTTATGATAAAAATATTAAGTTGTGGGATATGGAAACAAGAAAGTTAATTAATACTCTTGTTGGACATGATCAATATGTTTTGTGTGTTGCTTTTAGCGCTGATGGTCAGTATCTTGCTAGTGGCAGTGCAGACCAGACGGTGAGATTATGGAAAGTTAACAATGGACAACAACTTTATATTTTGGGTAATCATCAAGACTGGATTCATTCTATTGCTTTTAGTCCTGATGGTAGAACTGTTGTTAGTGGTAGTCGAGATATGACAGTTAAGATTTGGCGATGTGATGTTTAGCTAACAGTATTTATGACTATTTAGTGGCATAGGCAACTCGCAAACTTTGAATTAATATGATTAAAGAGGCGATCGCCATCAATAAACCCCAAAACCAATAAGGTAACAACAAATATCTTTGCATTTGTCCTGTATCCGATAATCCTAATGGACCAGCAGTATAACTAAATAAATAATCAAGTTGATGATAGGTACTTACACAAGCTTGTACACCTAAAAATTGAATTGCAAACCCTTGTAACCAGAGAGGTGTATTTAATGCAACTCCCAATATTATTAAACCTAACAGGGGAATGGCTACAAAACCAAACCAAGAACGTACCCAAACAAATGTAGACAGCACTAAAAACCCACCTAAAATTTTTAACCCCCAGGAAGCAGTTTTCAAGCTGCGAGAAGCCAGAATTAAGCTTGCACCAGCAATAGGTGGTCCCATTGGACCTGAAGCAGCAACTAATCCTATACCCACATATCCCCAAGTTCTACTTAACGTATAATAAGCTACCCCTGAACCATTACTAAAAATTTCTAATTTTTGAAACTGTCCCCCCAACATCAAGGCCATCAAGCCATGACCCATTTCATGAAACCAAGTTGCTAAAATAGAAAATGGGTATAAAATATAATTCCCTATGGGTATTTGCCAGAGAACTGCCGTGATAATAGCCGCTGCTACTAACCAAGTTAACCCCATTTTTTCCAATTCTGCTGGAGTTTCTGGAGTAAATAGGGATTTAAAATTGTCATTTGGTTCTCTCATTAGTAACTATCCTTACAGTAATTACACTAATCACCAGAGTATTCTTTAATCCATATTAATTGACTTTTATCAAAATTAGTAAAATTCCTCTAAAAATTAACGTCTTTTTGGGAAACTAAGCAGTACACTGATTAAATAGTTAATTTGCATTATTAATGACAATGACTAAAAATATGTTATTTACTAAGCATGAACAACCGCTATTTTTAGCAATTTTCAGCCTGACAATATTTTCTTTTTTACCTATTCTGTCATCAAAAGCAGAAAATATTCCCTTACCTTCTGATGCACCTTTAGAGTTAGAATTATTGACTCAACCTCAAGATAATATTATCACTGCGAAAACTATTCATCCTCAAAAATTAACAGTTCCTAGTTTATGGTGGGCTAAAGAAAACTCAGAAACCAAACTTTTAGATAGTTGGATAGCTTACCCACCAACAACAAAAGAACCACCAAGAGTAGATTTAATTGTTAACCAGCAAATTTGGAGTTTATTAGATTATGTAGAAAGATATATATTTGTTAATCGTTTAGGAACTATGGCCAGTCAATCAGGTTATAATATCCGCATCTTTGACTATCAACAAGAACGTTTAGCCACCTACACCTGTAAATTTACCAATACTAAAAGTCCCAGTGCTTGTAGTATTCAGATAAATAATCAAAGTAAGATGTGGTTACGTTCTCCTACTCCTGATCTGTGAATAAATTCATTTATCATTTACACTGGACTTACGCAAAACTTACTTCAAATATGATCATTGCGAAGTAAGGAAGCAATCTCAAACCGCTACATTTCCTTAAAATGCGTAAGTCCTATTACATTCTCAGTTGCATAACTTATCATGAAATTAACCAATATCAAAACTAAACTATTCCCTATTGTAAAAATTATCTCCATACCACTCATCACCAGTGGTATAGGTTTAGAATTATGGAATATCCAAACAGTCTTAACTAATAGTCAACTACCTACTTTTCTGAATCCAGCATTAATAATTGCTCATCTAGCACTATCAGCACATTTTCTAGAAAGTATTATTGCTGCCTATTATGCACCATCTAAAAATAAAATCTCATTTCAATATGCAATTTATACTTTTTTTGTCGGTACAGTTGGATTAATAGAATTATTTGATCATGATCCTCAAAAAGACTAAAAGGGAAAAGAATCAGAATTTTTTCTTCTCCCTATCTTAATAAAGTCTGTTTCTAGTCCCAATAATAGCTATGTTTGATCCAAATTTACCTCCATAATTAATATCCCTGATAAATCCAATCACGTCCAGCCTTTTCTGCTGCTTCTGGACTGTAGTAAATTCGCTGTTCCCCAAAAACCTCACCACCAGAACTAATTAAGCGAAACTCCCAGCACTCTGACTCTGTATAAAATACCAACAAGGTAATATCATGAATAATGACAACTAGATGAACTTTGATTGGCATAGTGCATAGTTGTGGTTTTCTACCTTAATCAAAGCACATTTCCTCAAAAACTATTGTTTTTCCTGATGATTCTTGTTTTCGTCAGAACTCCCACAGACAACTGAAAAAATGGTAATGTGTCTAAAATAGATCAATAGCTTGACAGGAAAAAGATACAATCGTGATAGTTGCGATCGCTCATACCCTCATAACTGCCAACTACACCAACAGACTTTCTAATCTGTCACTTGCTATATCTTGCATAGTTAAAACCCAAATCCAAATCTAAAATGCTAAGAGCCGGAATTGTCGGACTTCCCAACGTCGGAAAATCAACCTTATTTAACGCTGTAGTCGCTAATGCTAAAGCCGAAGCGGCTAATTTCCCATTTTGTACCATTGAACCGAATGTTGGCATTGTCTCAGTACCAGATGACCGGTTAAATGTTCTTGCTAAAATTGCTAGTTCTGAACAGATTATACCTGCACGGGTAGAATTTGTAGATATCGCCGGTTTAGTCAAAGGAGCAAGTCAAGGAGAAGGACTCGGTAATCAATTTTTATCTCACATCCGCGAAGTTGATGCCATCGTTCATGTTGTCCGTTGTTTTGAAAATGATGATATCATTCACGTTGCCGGTTCTGTAGACCCAGCTAGAGATATTGAAATCATTAATTTAGAACTTGGTTTATCAGATTTATTTCAAATTGAACGCCGCATTGATAGAACTCGCAAACTCGCACGCACCAGCAAAGATGCACAGTTTGAAATTACAGTTTTAGAAAAATTAGCAGCAGCTTTAAACGAAGGTAAATCAGTCCGTCAAGTCAGTTTAAATGAAGAAGAAGCCGCAATTATTAAAGGCTTAGGACTACTTACCAATAAACCAATTATTTACGCTGCTAACGTTGCTGAAGATGACCTAGCAACTGGCAATAATTTTGTGGAACAAGTCCGCCAAGTTGCATCTAGTGAAAATGCCCAAGTTGTCATAGTTTCCGCACAAGTAGAAGCCGAATTAGTAGAATTACCCGAAGCAGATAAAGCTGACTTTCTAGAATCTTTGGGTGTAAAAGAAGGCGGTTTAAAATCTTTAATTCAGGCAACTTACACTCTGTTAGGTTTACGGACATATTTCACCTCTGGACCCAAAGAAACCCGCGCCTGGACAATTCATAGCGGAATGTCTGCACCCCAAGCAGCAGGAGTCATTCACTCTGACTTTGAACGCGGTTTTATTCGCGCTGAAACTGTAGCTTATAATGATTTAGTTACCCATGGTTCGATAAATGGAGCTAAGGAAAAAGGTTTAGTCAGAAGTGAAGGTAAAGAGTATATCGTCCAAGAAGGTGATGTGATGTTATTCCGGTTTAACGTTTAAGCATTATTTCCCCGTCTCTAATTACTTTCTAAGGTGGGCAATGCCCACCAAACTCAATTAAAATTTTACTAAATGTCTAATAACTAACTAGGGTTTGGAGCAAAAAGTCTTTCCGTGGAAGAAGGCAAAAGGCAAGAGGCAAAAGGCAATAGTTTGGGCTATCTTTAACAACTAATTTTTTCCTTTTATCAGACCCAAAATGTACCCTTTTAAGATTATCTTCCTCAAAAACCTTGCATCTACTTTCTTTTCTACAGCCTCAAACCTTTGATTTCTCTAGGTTTCACATTTATTCAGCAACTCCTAAGTAAGTCAGCTTGAAAAAATCGACACATATTACAAAATATAAAATTATTCAAAATATTTTCCCTCTTCCCTTTTCCATCCGTCCTCTTGCCTTACCTCAACAATAAATTTCAACGCCTACCTACTTAATAAATAGGTGATATTGTAAGACTTTAGGAAATAGGGAATAGGAAATAGAGATTTTTCTGCCTCCTGAACTTCTAAACTCCTGAATTCTTACGTGATATCATACTTATTTGCAAGTCAACACCAAGGCAATTATGATTAAATCTTGGCTGATCATTGGTGGTATCGTATTCTTAGTCGGCTTTATTGGTAACTGCATTACACCCAACAAAAGTCAATGGTTTCGACAACTTAAAAGGCCAAAATGGCTTACCTTTGAATCAGTAATTCCTCTAATTTGGACTGTAATATTTATCTGTGGAGCATGGTCAGCTTATATCATTTGGGAACATAATCCCAATACTGATTCAACCCGCTTAATGATGGCTTTATACCTCTTATTAGAGATATTTACCATAGCTTATACCCCCGTTATGTTACGGATTCGCAGTCTCACCATTGGTACAATCCTTGGTGGTACAGGATTACTGATTTCTCTGTTAATTACCCTAGCAGTTTTATCAGTATCTTTACCAGCAGCATTACTATTATTCCCCTATTTACTTTGGAGTCCCATCGGTACATATACAACATGGGAAATGAGTCGTCTTAATCCTGAAGCTGCTTAGTGCAAAAACCAATATTACTCAGATACAATGTAGGTTGGGTTGAGCAATAGTAAAACCCAACAAAAATCCTTTATGACTTACGCATTTTGAAGAAACCTAGAGGTTTGAGATTGCTTCATTAAGTCGCAATGACAGTATTTAAAGTAGGTTTTGTGTAAGTCCAGTCCTTAATAAAGTTGGGTTTCCTTACGTCAATCCAACCTACAATATGAGACCTATCACAAAACAGAAGATTTATTTTCCGTTGTTTGGATAAAGCGTTGAAAATTACTATTGGGTGTCCATTGAATTGCTCCATCTTTACCAGTTAAGAAAATCTTTGTTTGTCCTTTACTTAAAGAAGATAATACTTTGTCATCTAAGTTACTACCAGGAGCGATCGCAACTTGTGGTTTTAGTGCTGTGACTAAATCTTGTAAAGATTCTGATGGACACCATAAGACTTGGGGAGAAAACAATTCTCCTGTTTTGACTAATTCTGCTATTTCTTGAGTTTTAATACTCCCTACTAACAACCAACTTTGATTAAACATTTGTAACTTTAAAATCGGGATTTCATTATTAATTAATTGTCCTATAATTGTTGGTGTATTTATAGATTGTCCAACTCCTAAATTTTGATAGATTCCTTGCTGTTTTTGTAGTTCCTGTTCTAATACCTGAGTTTCAATATTATTTTCTATTTTGGGGTTATATTCATACAAACTTTTAATTGGTAAACTTTGCATAATTTCTAACCAAGCATCATCGGTAGAACCAGGAAAGTTAGTAGCGATAGCCCAATTAATTTGATTTATACCTTGTTGTCTTAAAAACGGTAAAATAGTAAACCTACCCGTCCGTTCATCACCACTATTAATTAAGGCTATTTTACCACGATCTTGAATTACTAAAACTGGTTCTGTTCTCGTTTCTAACAAAGTAATTCTCACCAAATTATTAGCAGAATACCACACAGGAATTAATACCAAACCCACCGCTATTGTACCCGCAAACCACCACCGTTTTTGCCACCAACGAAATAACCAGACTGAAATAATCAAAATATAAATAATTAACATTTGCCAAATTGATATACTCCCAACAGGGATCTGACTTCCTGGTAAATGTTCAAAAAAACTCACCAGTTGAATTAACCAATGGGTAGGATAATATAAAAAACTTGTTAAATTACTACCTAAATTTGGAGAAATTAAACTGATTAAACCAGTAATCATTCCTCCAATACTAATAATAGAAATAAATGGTGTAGTTAAAATACTCAGAGGTACACTGTAAACTATAATTACACTAGCAAACTCCAGCAGTCGTGGTAAAGTCCAAATAGTTGCGGCTAAAGGTGCAGCAATTAAAGAAGCGATCGCAGGTGGCAACCAATCCAACCTTTGAATAATTGGTGGTGAAGTCACAACTAAACCCAAAGTTGCCAAAAAACTCAATTGAAAACCTAAATTCCAAATCCACAAAGGATTGAATAACAATAATAATGTCGCCGCTATCAATAAAGATCCTAACTGTTTAATACCTCTTTCCAAAGCCAAACCGATTAACACCGCAAAACCCATAATTACGGCTCTTAACACCGCCGGTTCAAAACCTACTAAAAACAAAAATACAATTAAACTTAAGCCACCCAGACTTATCTGCGTTGCTTTATTGGCACGTTTCGTTAATTGTAGAACTATACCCAAAATTAAAGAAGTCTGAAACCCAGATGCAGCCAACGCCGGAGCTAAACCTGTATTAACAAATAAATCCCGAATATCATAAGGTAAATCAACAGCCTTACCACCCAAAACCATGGCACTCACAAGAGGTCCTTCAGGCACACCTAATAACCGAGATTGCGATCGCACAATTTGCTGACGCACTTGCCACCATCCCCAAGGACGTTCATCGTCCAAAATTTTAATCTGGCTACCAATTAAACCCGCAAAAGTTCCCTCCTGACGCAGATATTTCTGAAAATCAAAACCACCAGGATTTAAAGCTGTACTGGGTTTATACAAAAATCCCGTCACCGCAATTTGTTGTCCAGGATATAACCCCGTAGATTGCAATATCGGCACAGTCACATATAACCTACCAGTTACCCCCTTTGATTTTTCCGCACTTCCTGGAAATGCTTCAGTATCATTATTCACAGGATGTAACTGAGTTGCTGTTAACCAAAATTGTCCTCGTTGACTACGAGTGATCCGAGGATTACTATCTACCAAACCCCCCACAATCACCACTTGTTCAACATTACCACCATCGCCAGCCACAAACCGACTAATATCTTCTATTCCCGGTTGGGGCGATCGCCACTGTAAATAAAAACTCGCCAAACAACCCACCAACCCAGCTATTACCCAAACTCTAGGATGGAGAAAATCTATCCAGTTATTAACTTCCGCCTTCGTTTTTCCCAAAGCAACTTCTTTTTTCAGAGCAGATTTTCGTAGATCAACATAGATCCTCCGAAACAACACCGCCCCTACCACACCCAACAGCAACATCCCCACACCACCCCAAGGAATTGCCGTCACCAACAAACCCAAAATATAACTAAGACAGATAATTATTCCACTTGTCTGCATCATAAAAAAATTAATTGCCAAAGCACCCAGTATAGAAAATACAACATCAAAATCAAAATTGAATTTATTTTCTACACAAATAATTCACCTTTGGTAGCTTTGGCAATCACAAAATCACAAAGAAATACCTAAATTTAAACCCAATATCGCATGAATACACATAATCAACAGCACCGTACTACCTAGATAAGCATGAACAGCACGCAACCCAGCCTTATCTCCAAAAAATCCACTTAGAGAAATCACACCATTAATTAATAACAGTATCAACACCACTGAACCAGTCCAAAAATGAGGACTTTCCAACAGTGGTTTTTTCTGCATCACAAGCGACAAAATCCCACCAGTATATCCACCAGCTAAAAATACAAACAACCAAGGAGCTAACTGACGATGAGCATTACGGCTTTGAATTGCCCCCTCCTTATCTTTACCCTCCAGCAACTTACCACGCCAACCCGTCACACCCACAAAAGTCCCCACCACAAAAATCACAATCCCCATCATCACGGGATGTCCCCAATGTACAATCACTTCAGGCACACCCAAAGAACGAAACCAAGCCGCAATCGGTTCTAACAATTGACTCAATTTTTCCGCCATTTTCTTTACATTTCTTAAACTTAACTAAGTTTAACCTATTCACGACCTCAGTAGTTCAAACCATCATTAATAATACTAGAATGTTTTATTATCTCCATTTATGATCAACATAAGAAATCCATTTTCAGTCATCAACCCCTAATTATTAAGAAAATTAAAAAAATCTCATTTTTTTAAGAATAAGTAATACTATCATGACTAGTCAATAAATTGACAATCAATTAAACACAAAAAACTTGCCAACTAACAAGTATTTTCACATAAGTATTCAGTAAAAAGTTATCAAATAGACCATCTTAACTTTTACTTACTTAGAAAACGCCCGGAATAAAGATTGCATAAACAGACAATTTTTCGCTCTTTAAAGAAGTCTACAAGACCTAACAGTTATTTTTTGTTTTTTCAACTTTAAAATAGATTCAATAAACCAATGACAGCTATTACTTTTGAACCTAAAGCCACTAAATACAGTGGTAATAATGGTTACTTATTAGCCCAAGCCGCTAAACTTGCTTATAAGCAGGCAGATTTTGTGGAAAATACAGTTAAAAAAGATTGGAAAATGCCCAATGTTCGCTTTATTGATAAGAAAGAAACTCAATGCTTCGTTGCTGGAGATCACGAAAAGATTATTATCTCCTTTCGCGGCACAGAACCCAGCAAAATGCAAGATTGGATGACTGATATCAAACTTAGATTCACCGCTCACCCTTTAGGGAACGTCCATTGTGGATTTTTGGAAGCTATTGATTATGCCTGGGGTGATACAATCACAACCATTCAAGAGTTTCAAACTAAAGAGCAAACAATATGGTTTACAGGTCATAGTCTTGGTGCTGCTTTAGCCACATTAGGCGTAGCTAAAATGTACAATCTTAATCAAACCGTACATGGGTTATATACCTTTGGACAACCCCGCACCGGAGATGCTAGATTTGCGGAAAAATTTGATGCCAAATACAAACTATCCAGTTTCCGCTTTGTTCATAATAACGACATTGTGACTCGTGTTCCCTTCAGTGCCATGGGATATAAACACATAGGTACATTTTTGTATCTTGATGCCGCCAAAACCCTCCACAAAGATATCCGTTGGTGGAAGGAATTTAAAGATAGAGTTAAAGGCTCAATTGAAGATTTAGGAAAACCCGGTGTTGATGGCATCAAAGATCATGGCATAGACGCTTATATCAAAGGCACTGAAAAAAATCTGACTAAAAATCCTGTTGACTAACATCACTCTTGCAAAAACCCAGCATCACCCAAAACTTTGGGCGTTACCATTTTAAATTGGTAACGCCAACTCCTATTTTTATCCGATAGCAACAGTATTCCTCAGCAATGGAAATCCCAGTTTCTCCCGTTGCTCAACATATAAATGAGCCACCTTCCTCGCCAAATGCCGAATTCTTGTAATATAACGAGTCCGTTCCGTCACAGAAATTACACCCCTCGCATCCAGCAAATTAAAAGCATGAGAACACTTAATTACATAGTCCAAACTTGGTAAAACCAACCCTCTTTCAGTTAACTGAGTAGCTTCCTGCTCATATAAACCAAACAAAGTCAGCAACATCTCAGGATTCGACGCTTCAAAATTATAAGTACACTGCTCAATCTCACCCTGAAGATGAACATCTCCATAACTAATATCATCCGTCCATTGGATTTTAGTAATAGCCTCCACCTGTTGAAGATACATTACCAAGCGCTCCAAACCATAGGTAATCTCAATAGACACAGGACGGCAATCAATACCCCCACACTGCTGAAAATAAGTAAACTGAGTAATTTCCATCCCGTCCAACCATACTTCCCAGCCAGTACCCCAAGCACCCACCGTCGCATCTTCCCAATTATCCTCCACAAAACGAATATCATGATCTTCAGGACAAATTCCCAAAGCCCTCAAGGAATCAAGATAAATCTCCTGAATATTATCCGGTGACGGCTTAATTAACACCTGATATTGATAGTAATGCTGAAAGCGATTCGGATTTTCCCCATAACGCCCATCAGTCGGACGACGACAAGGTTCAACATAAGCCACAGACCAAGGCTCAGGACCCAAAGCCCTTAAAAAAGTATGAGGATTCTTCGTACCCGCCCCCTTCTCCATATCATAAGGCTGGGCAATCAAGCAACCACGCTCACCCCAAAACTGATGTAAAACCGCTATCACTGACTGAAAATTCACTATCTACCTCTTCCTTAAGTCAACAATGTCTAACCCATTGTGGACTAAACCCAGCATTATGAGCAGGTTGCAAGCAAATAAAAATCCACTCAAAAAAATATCAAAAAAGTAGTTGACAATCCAAAAGAGGTTCGCTATATTAAATAAGTGCCTGAAGCGAAGCGGAAAGAAGCAACGCGGAGAGCGCACCGAACCTTGAAAATATTATAGTTTGAAAGACAGTATACAACAA
>JBJTUF010000248.1:0-9945 GCA_046080565.1 Cuspidothrix sp.
TTCTTATTGAGAATACATCTGAATCAACTTTCCTATCTAAAATTTGTTTTTTTATAGATAAATGTATTTTTTTAATCTTTATTCATAAATTCACCTCCGTAATAACCGCTTGTGACACTTAAGGGTGCGGAATGTGGGTTAAAAATTAATTATTATTTACTTTATACAAATATATGCAATGATTATAGTCCCCTATCATAACCATAAGTCTGCTAGTTAGGAAATAAGTGATAACCGCACATTAAGCGTATAATAAACTTTGTGTACTGACATCAAGTATCAATAGTAAAGATTAATGCAATAAAAATACTTACTAAGCTAAAAAGTGATTAATTTTTTGCCAAACTTGCTCTAATAAACGAGGATTATTCACGTCAACATATTCAAGATTAGGTGATTGTCTAAACCAAGTGCGTTGACGTTTAGCAAATTGTCTAGTATGCAAAGCAATTAATTCTGTAGCTGTATCTAAGGAAACTTCACCTGCTAAATATTGCTTAATTTCTTGATAGCCTAAAGTGTTTAATAAAGGCAAATCAATACCATATTTTTGAGATAAATATTCCACTTCAGCTACTAACCCATCAGTAATCATTTGTTGGGTACGTTGGCGAATTCTCGCATCTAAATATTCCGGTTCAGCATCTAAACAAATTTGCAAGATTGGATAATGTGGTGGATTTCCTCCTTGTTGCTCAGAAATGGGAATACCAGTTGTATAATAGACTTCTAATGCTCTTAAAGTCCGCACCAAATCGTTAGGGTGAATTTTTTGAGCAGCGATCGCATCAACTTGTTGTAACATCGGATAAAGCTGACTTTGGCCAAGAGATTCTAGTTGCGATCGCAATTCTGGCTGTGGTGCTACTCTGGGAATTTTCATCCCTTGCACAATTGAACGGATATATAAACCAGTTCCCCCAACTAGCAATAATGGAAAAATACCAAGACTAGCAATTAAAGCTTGTGCTTGCTCCTGGTAATCTGCTAATGTCATTGTTTCATTGGGGTCACAAATATCAATCAAATAATGGGGAACTAATTTTTGTTCAGTTATAGTTGGTTTAGCTGTACCAATGTCAAAGTCACGGTATACTTGACGAGAATCTGCACTCAAAATTACAGTATCTAACCTCTGAGCTAAATTCAAAGCTAAACCAGATTTACCGGTTGCTGTCGCCCCACAAATTACAATTAATTTAGTCATTAGTCAGTTATTCTTTGTCAGTTGTCAATTGTCAGTGCTAAGAAGAACGAAAAATAGGGAGTTTTACCTCTATTCTCACTAGGGTTATAATCCCTATATAAACTTCTCATTAAATTGCGCTAGAGACGGCAGGAAGGCTTTTGTGTTATAATCTTGGGGTGATTTGACTTTTTTCGCCTTTTGGCGATTTTAACCCCAAGCATCAGGAGAATTTTCATGACGAGCAGTTACAGCGCCGATCAGATTCAAGTTCTGGAAGGTCTGGAAGCCGTCCGCAAACGACCAGGGATGTACATCGGTACTACAGGTCCGAGAGGACTCCATCATTTAGTTTACGAGGTAGTGGACAACTCTGTTGATGAAGCTTTGGCGGGGTACTGTACCCATGTGGAAGTGGATATCAATGCTGATGGTTCTGTGACAGTAACAGATGATGGTCGGGGTATACCTACTGATGTTCACCCAAAAACCGGAAAATCAGCTTTAGAAACCGTGTTAACTGTTCTCCACGCTGGTGGAAAGTTTGGTGGTGGTGGCTACAAAGTATCTGGTGGTTTACACGGTGTTGGGATTTCTGTTGTTAATGCCCTATCTGAGTTTGTGGAAGTTACGGTTTGGCGTGATAAAAAGGTACATACCCAGCGATATGAACGGAGTTTTCCGGTTACAGAATTGGTGGCAAAACCTTATAAAGAAGATAGAACTGGTACTTCTATTACCTTTAAGCCAGATATACAAATTTTTACCACCAGTATAGAATTCGATTACGTTACTTTATCAGGTCGTCTACGGGAGTTAGCTTATCTAAATGCAGGTGTAAGAATAACTTTTAGTGATCATCGTTTAGAAATCCTCAAAAGCGATACACCTAAAGTAGAAACTTACGAATATAAGGGTGGTATTAAAGAGTATATCGCCTACATGAATAGGGAAAAGCAGCCTCTTCATGAAGAAATTATCTATGTCCAGGGGGAACGGAATAACGTTCAGGTGGAGGTAGCATTACAGTGGTGTACTGATGCTTACACAGATAATGTTCTAGGCTTTGCTAATAATATTCGGACTATTGATGGTGGTACACACTTAGAAGGTTTAAAAGCAGTTTTAACTCGGACATTAAATGCGATCGCTCGCAAACGGAATAAAATTAAAGAAAATGAGTCTAACCTCAGTGGTGAACACGTCCGCGAAGGTTTAACCGCCGTTATTTCCGTTAAAGTCCCTGATCCCGAATTTGAAGGACAAACCAAAACCAAACTGGGGAATACAGAAGTTCGCGGTATCGTTGATTCTTTTGTTGGTGAAGTCCTCACCGAATATCTAGACTTTCATCCCAGTGTCGCTGATTCTATCTTAGATAAAGCCATTCAAGCTTTTAAAGCTGCTGAAGCCGCTCGTCATGCACGGGAATTAGTCCGCCGCAAATCAGTCTTAGAATCTTCTCCTCTTCCTGGTAAATTAGCAGATTGTAGTTCCCGTGATCCTGCTGAATCGGAAATATATATCGTGGAAGGGGATTCGGCGGGTGGCTGTTTTCATGGTGATACATTGGTAGCATTAGCCGATGGGCGATCGCTGAGTTTTAAAGAAATCGTCGCCGAACAAGCACTAGGAAAAGAGCATTTTTGCTACACCATTCGTAATAATGGCACTATTGGGATAGAACGGATTATTAACCCCCGTATGACTAAAGCTAATGCTGAAGTCATCAAGGTGACATTAGATAATGGTGAAACAATTGTTTGCACACCAGATCATCGCTTCATGTTACGCGATGGGAGTTACAAACAAGCTGCATTATTAACCTCTAATGATTCTCTCATGCCTCTATATCGGCAAATATCTGATATAAGCAATCCAGGAATTACCATTGATGGTTATGAAATGGTTTGGAATCCCCGTTCCGATTCGTGGTTATTTACCCATACTTTAGCAGATTGGTATAGCCGTTATTTAGGTGTTTATCAGCTAACAGATGGAGAACACTGCCATCATCTTGATTTCAACAAGCGAAATAATAACCCCACAAATTTACAGCGTTTATCTGCTGAGACACACTTAGCTTTACATCGCACTCACGTTGAAAAAACATTACATCGTCCAGATGCGATTGAAAAGAGCCGGAAAACTCGTCAAAGTAAAGAGTTTCGTGCCAAGATGAGCCAAAGAATGCAGCAGCCACAAACTCGGCAGATTTTGTCAGGACAAGCTAAGGAACAATGGCAAAATGAAGCTTATCAAAGCTATATGCTGGGCAAGTGGCGCGAGTTTTATGACCATAACGAAACTTATCGTCAGGAAAACCAGGAACGCCTTAATCAAGCGCAGAAGGACTATTGGAGCGAAGAAGCCAACCGTTTAGCTCAATCTCAAAGAGTTAGCACCTATTTTGCGAATAATCCCCAAGCCCGTGAAACTCAATCAGTTTTGGCTAAGGAACAATGGGAAAATGAAGCTTTATTGGCATGGCGGCGAGAAAAAACACAACAGCAATGGACACCTGAATTTCGCACTCAGCGTTATGCAGCTTTGCAGAAAACTTACTATCGCAAAACTATTACTGTCCTCAAGCAGATTGAAATTGAGCAAGGTAAGCTTGATTTAGACGCCTATAATGCCTACCGTCAGCAGACAAAAGATAAGTCTTTATTACGGTTTGATAGCTTCTGTCAACGCTACTTTGATGGTAATCCAGCGTTAGCTTATGAAGCTGTTGCTAATTACAATCACCGCATTGTGAGTATTGAACGTTTAACCGAACAGGTAGACGTTTACGACATTGAAGTTCCCACAACTCATAACTTTGCTTTAGCCAGTGGTGTATTTGTTCACAACAGTGCCAAACAAGGACGCGATCGCCGCACGCAAGCAATTCTACCTCTACGTGGTAAGATTCTGAACATCGAAAAAACCGACGATGCCAAAATCTATAAAAATAACGAAATTCAAGCCTTAATTACCGCCCTTGGTTTAGGTGTCAAAGGTGAAGAATTTAACCCCTCACAATTACGATATCATCACGTAGTTTTAATGACTGATGCGGATGTAGATGGGGCGCATATCCGCACACTGTTGTTAACATTCTTTTATCGCTATCAACGGGCATTAATTGAACAAGGTTTCATATATATTGCTTGTCCTCCACTTTATAAACTAGAACGAGGTAAGCATCACCAGTATTGCTATAGCGATCGCGAATTACAACAAGCCATTCAACAATTCCCAGACAACGCCAACTATACCATTCAAAGGTTCAAAGGTTTGGGAGAAATGATGCCCGAACAACTGTGGACAACCACCATGAACCCAGAAACTCGAACTCTTAAACGGGTGGAAATAGAAGATGCAGCCGAAGCAGATCGCATTTTTACCATATTAATGGGCGATCGCGTCGCCCCCCGCAGAGAATTCATTGAAACCTATGGTTCTAAACTCAACCTTACCGACTTAGATATCTAATTTCAGTTCTCAGTTATGGGTAATTGGTAAGTCTTAATTTGTGAAAACTCTTACCCATTACCCATTTTCTCTGGCTTCTTCTGTCTCACGCATAACTTTTTATCGAAAAATCATAAATTTTCCTTACAAAAGCACAAACCATTTGCTATGCTTAGATAACACAAGTTACAAAACACAGCTTGATCAGTATACACTCAACTTTTCATAACCAGATGACAGGCACTTCTTTAATATCCATAGTATTTACAAATATCATTATCATACGTGAATTTACTTAGATTGTATCACTGAGCAACTTTAGCAACCATATTCAACCATATTACTTATCCTTTGATTAAAATATCGTTGTATACAATAAGAACAGTTTATAAAGTTGCACAGGGTAGAAATCTCAACTCTGCGCTAATGTGTGAATAAGGCTGAATCGAGTTCCAACTCAATTCATTTCTCACAGAGCTAAAAATATGCCACAACTTTAACAGTCTAGTTGAAGAGATTGGTATAGCAGATACAAAATTTAGTGTATGGAGGCAAAGATCCGCCCCCAAATGGCATCAAAATAGAACATCTGCACTAATTGTTCAATCGTGAACATTTTAGATCAAATAAAAAAACCAGCAAATGTTCCTTTCCTCCCTTTTAATTTAATGAAAATGCCACTGCCAAACCAAAAAGTTTTCGACAAGATTTAATGGTTTAACCATCATGTTTAATGTCTTTTTGATAAAGGTGGCTTGATCTTAGTAAATGAGTTCATAAATAATGCACAAAAAGAGTGCAATTTTTGTGAAACAGGCTACAATCGAAACAGTATTTACAGTTAAATTAGTCAAATGTCCTATAGTTGTGTTGGCATGAAACAGCCTTTTGAGTCCAGTAAACCTAACTTTTTAGAGATTTGAGTGAATCAAAAGCTATGTGCAGCACAGCCAAGGTATGGCAATAATAATAGTGAACACATCATCACCAAGTGGGATGAGTCACTATTACAACAAACAAACCTGTTTTAAACAGGGAAAACATCATCGAAAATATCCCAGGGAAATTAATTAGCTAAAACCTGATTTTCGGTGCAACGATTACTTAATAGGAAAAAGTAATCAAAATGTCTTCAATAAATGATTCTGCAAGGAGCATGAGGAACGCGGCATGAACCAGGCTAACAACGTACTCGACAATATTTATCAGCCTGACCTAGAAATGATAAATCCGCCGGAGATCGAATTAGAAGAACTTTCTTTAGAGGAAGAGGAATTATTGCTGGTTGATGATGGCGAAATTGATGATTTTTTAGATCCTCAGTCTGATGAGGACGACGCAAAGTCTGGAAAAGCCGCTAAATCGCGTCGTCGGACACAAACCAAGAAAAAGCACTACACCGAAGATTCTATTCGTTTGTACCTGCAAGAAATTGGGCGGATTCGTTTGCTACGCGCAGACGAAGAAATTGAACTAGCGCGAAAAATTGCGGATTTACTAGAACTAGAAAGGGTGCGAGAAAGGCTTTGTGAACGCCTAGAACGCGATCCCAGAGACAGCGAATGGGCAGCAGAAGTCCAAATACCATTACCAACCTTTCGTTATCGCTTGCACGTTGGCCGCCGAGCGAAAGACAAAATGGTACAATCAAACCTGCGCCTTGTAGTTTCCATCGCTAAGAAATACATGAATCGGGGTTTGTCCTTCCAAGACTTGATTCAAGAAGGTAGTTTGGGTTTGATTCGTGCAGCTGAAAAGTTTGATCACGAAAAAGGCTATAAGTTTTCTACCTACGCTACATGGTGGATACGTCAAGCAATTACAAGAGCGATCGCTGATCAATCGCGCACTATCCGTTTACCGGTTCATCTCTACGAAACTATTTCTCGGATTAAGAAAACCACCAAACTCCTGTCTCAAGAGATGGGACGCAAACCTACCGAAGAAGAAATTGCCACTCGCATGGAAATGACCATCGAGAAACTGCGGTTTATTGCCAAATCTGCCCAGTTACCAATTTCCTTAGAAACACCTATCGGTAAAGAAGAAGATTCTCGTTTAGGTGATTTTATTGAATCTGATGGTGAAACTCCAGAAGATCAAGTTTCTAAGAACTTACTACGGGAAGACCTAGAAAAAGTCCTTGATAGTCTCAGTCCCCGTGAAAGAGACGTTCTCAGACTTCGCTATGGTTTAGATGATGGCCGCATGAAAACCCTCGAAGAAATCGGTCAGATTTTTAACGTCACCCGCGAACGCATTCGGCAAATTGAAGCGAAAGCACTCCGTAAATTACGTCATCCCAATCGGAATAGCGTACTTAAAGAGTATATTCGTTAATCAATAGGGGCAGGTTTGAAAGATATATCAATTAAACCTGCCTCTAACATTAACTAAGTAAGTACAGGTGAATAAATCAAAGCAGATCAAGTAATGTAAAAAATACTGAGATGGGTTGGTAGTGAGGAATTTATTCCTCAGTTGAGGACTGAAGTCCTCACTACAAGCTTTGAATTATTCAGTAGGTTATACTTACTGCATAACTTCTTGCAGATAATGGCGAATTTCGTGTACTTGTTCAATTTCCGATTGACGTAATTTTTGGAATAGTAGGGACAAATCCCCTGTGGTTGCCCCATAAATTGGGGTAGAAGGGCGCTACCCCTACATCAAATCTAAATCTTTTATATAATTAATTTTGCCTACCTACTTATTTAATTTTTCTGCTTGTTGTAATAACTGCTGAGAATTTTTCACCCACAGTAAATTACCTTGAGTATTATATAAATCGTGTGCATATTGGAAAACTTGCACAGCTTCTTTGTATTGCTTTAATTGTATAAAAACTAAACCTGCACCATAATAGGAATTCGCATAATTAGGATTAGCTGCGGCGGATTTTCTAAAAGCTGCTAAAGCCTCATTTAATTTACCTTGATTAAACAAAATTGAACCCAGATTATAGTGTGCTTCTGCATATTTAGGATTGATTTTAATTGCTTGGTTAAACGCTGCTTTTGCTTGGTCAATTTTCCCTAGTTGTAAATAACATATACCTAAATGATAGGCTGGTTCGGGAGCATTTTGACTATAGGTTTTGGCTTTTTTAAAAGAAGCGATCGCACTTTCCCAATTTTTCTCCTGTTCCCTCAGTAACCCCATGTTATAATGGGCAAAACCCAGATTTGGATTTAATTCCAAAGCCTTACTTAAATAATCTTTTGCTAATTTTAAATTATTTCCTTCTAATAATGCCCCACCTAAATTAGCAAAAGCTAAAGCAAATTTAGAGTCAGCTTGAGTAGCTTGATAAAAAGCATCCGCCGCAGGTTGTAACTTTCCTGATTGTCGCAATGCTAAACCTAAATTATAGTGTGCTGCTGCTAATTTAGGATCTATTTTAATCGCTTGACGAAAAGCGGTAATAGCATCTTCTAACCTTCCCAATTGAATTGCTTGTAAACCCTGATTTAAAACCTCTGTAGCTGTCTTGTTTGTAGATTGTGCCAGAATCAGAGGAAAAGCAGAAAATACGGGTTTGATATTAATATCTAATAATACGAAAGTGATTATTCCCACAAGAGAATATTTCATTAATGATAATTGCATTGATTTTTTTGCAAAGTAACATTTTTCTGGGACTTACGCACAAATCACGGAATAACTTTCGCGAAGCGTGTCGAAGACAAAATTTTCTTAAAGTAGGACTTCTACCAATAGTGTAACTTTGTTCAACAAACTGAGGAATTATTTCTCTGATTGGTAAACTACGAAAATTAGGGCTAATTTCTGATTCTATATACAGCGAATTTCATCCAAGTAATGTACACTATTGGCGGGCAAGATGTCCACAACACAAGAATTTTTATAATTTATGACTGTACCTATTTAGCATTTTAATAATATCCAATTTCTATCATGTGAAAAAATTCTTGTACTACTTCGTCTGGATTATTATAACACCTTTCTGCATCAAATCTTTCTACAACTTTGATACCGATTTTCCTAAAAATACGTTCTATTTCTTGTTCTTCAAATCTACGTTCTGCGGTTTGATGAGGTTTATCAACTTCTAAAACTCCCCATTTACCGTTATAATAAATTAAGAAATTAGCTTCTTTATTTGCTCTTACATTTGATATGTTGAGTCTTACTAAAGAGTTAGTTAAAAATAAAACTCCAGTCCGGTCTAATGCTTCAGCAATTTTTATCTCTGTTTTTGAGTAAAAGCCTAAATTCTGGTAAGTATCAGTTGTTTGGTTTGAATAAAATTGAACTCCTTGATTATTGACTGTATTCTCAATTTGGATAGTTCTAGATAAAATTAAATCTGTATTTTCTAGAATTATTTTGTATAAATTGGCAAATTCTCCAGGTACAAAATTACCATTTGTTGGTCGGCGTTCTGTCCAAAAAGACTTACGAATTACAACATATTCACAAATTATTTCTTCTAAATTTGTTTTGTCGTTTATTTGCCAATCTCTTATATCAGCACCTGTTAGATTTGCATTGTGAAAATTTGTACCGATTACTTGAGATTGTGATAAGTTAGCTCTAATCAAGTTAGCCTCACTCAGATTAGCCCTCAACAATTTGGCTTCACTCAGATTAGCCTCACTTAGGTTAGCTCTCAACAGTTCGGCTTCACTCAGGTTAGCCTCACTCAGGTTAGCCCTAAACAGTTTGGCTTCATTCAAGGTAGCCGAATTTAGGTCTGCCTTACTAAGATTAGATCGACTCAGATCAGCCCCACTAAGGTTAGCAAAACTTAGAATAGCCTCATCCAAGTCAGCCCCACTAAGGTTAGCCTCACTTACGTCAGCATCATTTATTACAGCATATTTCAGATTAGCATCACTCAAGTTAGACCCATTAAGGTTAGCCTCGCTCAGACTAGCATAACTCAGGTTAGCCAGACTCAGGTTAGCCAAACTCAAGTTAGCCAAACTCAAGTTAGCATAACGTAGGTCAGGTATGATATGTAAATTATTACCTCTCCACTGGTTCCAAACTTCTACCCCTTGCTTCAATATTGCTAAATGCTCTTCATTTGCCATAATCTATTTTTATACCTAAAATTGCCAATATTCGGATTTTAACCTAAGTTCATTAAACTCAGAATAGAATAAATAAAGTTGAATCAAGATATTGATCGCCTTTAGACCTGTCCGAAATATATAACGAAAAAATGGTAGAACGGTAAATGGAAAATATACCGTGGTTCTACCGAAGATGAAAAATATTACCAATTATATACATATGTACCCAAAACGCGCTAGGGGTATACTGGGAATCAG
>JBJTUF010000249.1:0-6605 GCA_046080565.1 Cuspidothrix sp.
TCTAACACTTTCTGGTATATTTCACTTATCATTTTACTCTGTTAGTTCATATTTACTATTTATTACTTATCTTTTTTTGCTCCCACATTCTGTATCTCTTACTACATAAGCTTTTTCTCCTTCTTGTCCCCCTGTCAGTTACTTTCCTCTAAGTCATGAAGATAAAATTTTCTTGATAAGAGATACTTTTGAAAATAGAAATTTGAAACAAAATATGGAATATGTTGATGAAAATGTCATTATTTCAACTATTCATGGAGCAAAAGGACTAGAATGGGATTATGTCTTTATGCCAGATATGGAACAATATTCTATGCCAAATTGGTATGGACTTTGTGGAGCTTGCCAAAACAAACGTGATTGTAGTTTTACAATAAATAGTAATAATGAAAAAGGATTTCTAGAAGAATTAAGCGTGTTTTATGTGGGAGTAACCAGAGCAAGAAAGCAGATTTTTTTCTCTGCTAGTAAAACTCGTTTAAACTCACATGAAAATGCACAGAACGCAAATCTAAGCTGTCTGCTTAAACTTCCTGGTATAACTCTTATAGAAGAATAACTTATATATAAATTATAGGTTATGAGGAAGTTGTTTACCTAAATTTTTATAGAATGTTCTAACCAATAAATGATCCAAAACTACTCATTGCGATCGCAACATCTGTCTCTCATTCCCAGTGTGGAAACCGAGAATGGTTTTTGAAAGGTTTTACCTTCCTTTTTTATCTCACGCAAAGACACAAAGGAGCAAAGGTAAGAAGAATTTTTTAAGCTACTCCATAATCTGTGTAGGGACGTTTATAAGGAGGATGTAAACCTAGTACAATATCCTCTCTGGGAACTCCCATTTTTACTAAGTCTGCGGCGGGATTTTCTTCTGTTAAATTTTGTTGTAGCCAAATTTTGCCGTTTTTAATATCTAGGTGTATAACAGTGCGATAAACACGATTT
This sequence comes from Cuspidothrix sp., assembly GCA_046080565.1. Classification (GTDB taxonomy): domain Bacteria; phylum Cyanobacteriota; class Cyanobacteriia; order Cyanobacteriales; family Nostocaceae; genus Cuspidothrix. The sequence continues at coordinate 952 of JBJTUF010000249.1, forward strand.
AAGTCTTCCCATCCCACGTTCATCCATTGATAATGGTCGTTTTCTGTATCAAATATCAGTTGTACATCTACTTCTTGGGTGGAAATATCGTCTTTGGCGTAATTTGTGACTAGGGTTTTAATGTATTCTCGATATTGGGTTATTTTATCCATTTTATAATCACCTCTTTTCTTGCTTCGTATACAATCAATGGCACTTGATACTTTTGTAGCGCAATTTGAGTAAATTCAAGTTGAAAAAAATCTCGATAAGCATCTACTGGAACAGCCATATACAGAGTCCGATTTGGTTCAAGATTTTCTAGTGCTAAACGATAGCTAAGAAATTGACCTAAAGCAGCATAAAAATCTGTAATTGCTGAAGGATTCAGGAAACTTTTAATTTCTACAGCTATTTTCTCACCTTCTTTTTCAGCAGCTACTAATTTCTCTGCACCTAAATCAACTTGAAAGTTAACGTTGCCAAATTTGAATTTTAGTGGATCATTTGTAATTAACCACTGGTCTTTTTCTAAAGCAGTTTTTACTGCTTCATGAAATATATCTTTTGCAGACACGGGTAACACCAAATGTTGATAATTTTAAATTTTACCATTATTTAATCTCTTTAATATTTAAACTTCTTTAGGTGCGGGGTGGGGGAATAGAACCCCCAGCGTGATTAAATCCCAATAATTCGTTTTAACAGTGATAATTTGCCTTGATATGGTGCATATCTCCAATCTATATCCAAGCGAAATGAGTTTTTTAAGACGCTTTTATAATGGGAAAAAGTATCAAAACTAGCTTTACCGTGATAGCTACCAATACCACTATCACCCACACCTCCAAAGGGTAAAGAAGAAACACCAACCTGCATTACTGTGTCATTAATACATACTCCCCCAGAAGATGTTTCCTGTAAAATCTGTTTTTGCAGGTTTTTATTTTGGGAAAATAAATATAAAGCCAGGGGTTTGGGTCTAGAGTTAATTAAGCTAATGGCTTCATTGATATCTGTATATTCAATGATGGGCAAAATTGGCCCAAAAATTTCCTCTTGCATCACTGCATCTTCTAAACTCATATTTTCTAACAAAGTGGGAGCAATATAAAGTTCTTCGCGGTTAGTTTCTCCACCAACAATAATTTTCCCAGCTTTGAGTAAATTAGCCAATCTATCAAAATGTTTGGGATGAATTATTCTGGCATAATCTGAACTGGTAGCAGGATTTTCACCATAGAATATTTGCAGACATTTTTGTAAAGCATTAACTACATCTGCTTTGATTTTTTTATCTACTAATAGATAATCAGGAGCAATACAAGTTTGTCCAGCATTAATAAATTTACCCCAAGTGATGCGTTTAGCGGTATGCTCTAGATTAATGTCTGTATCAATAATACAAGGACTTTTTCCCCCTAATTCCAAGGTTACTGGAGTTAGATGTTTGGCCGCAGCTTCCATGACAATTTTACCAATGGCTGTACCACCAGTAAAAAAGATGTGATCAAATTTTTGGGCTAGTAGTTGTTGACTGGTTTCTACTGCTCCTTGAATGACGGTAATATATTCTGGAGCAAAGTATTTTTGAATTAGTTCGCTGATTAAATTAGAAGTATGGGGCGCAAGTTCTGAAGGTTTAATGATTGTACAGTTTCCTGAAGCGATCGCACCAACCAAAGGTGAGATAATTAATTGAAAGGGATAATTCCACGGCCCAATAATTAAAACTACTCCCAATGGTTCTGGACAAACTTTGGCAGTATATGGAAAAAATTCTACAGGAACGGATGCTTTTTTCGGTTTTGTCCAGTTATTGATATGTTTGAGAGCATAATCAATTTCTTTATTAACACCGATTTCTGTAGCGTAAGTTTCAAATTCTGGTTTATGTAAATCGGCTTTTAATGCTTGGATAATTTCCCCATTATTCTCACTCACTAATTGTTTGAGGATTTTAAGTTGGGAAATCCGAAATGCTACATCTTTAGTTTTACCAGTTTGGAAAAACTGTCGTTGTTTAGCGATAATATCAAGAGGTTTGGATAATTCAGTAGTAATCATTTGTGAGTTCAAAAATAAGTATTGTAGGAATATTATTATTCATTATAATATATTATATATCACTATAGTAATATCACATAAAAACAAGTTACGGAATAACGAACCGCTTCAGGACACACAGAACACAGAGAAATAAGAGTTCGAGAGGGTGTTTGAAAAGTCCCTCATAGTGTATCAAATATTTTTATATCCCCCTAAATCCCCCTGAAAAAGGGGGAATTTGACTCTAGTTCTCTCCTTGCTAAGGGGCGTTAGGGGATATGTGTAAGTGCCTAAAATCACAACCTAAAACTTTTCAAACATCCTCTGATAGTTTTTTACGTAAGTCATAATAAGTGATAAATATTTACTCGACCAAAAAACCAAAATATTTTAATCCTTCTTCTATTCCAGCAGCAAATTTATTTTGTGCTAAATAACGATTTTCGTTTGGGTTTTCGTTGTGCCAATTTAATAATTCCTGTTTGGCATTGGCAACAATAATACCTTTTTCTTTCCTATTTGCAAACAAAGCAATATCATTGCCAGAATCACCACAAGCAACGGTTTTTGCTGTATCTATTTCTAAATGTTCTCGCACAAAATTCATTGCCATACCTTTGTTGGCTTGACTGGGCAAAATGTCTAAATTATGATAATTTTTATGATCACTATAACTGTAAATAACTTGGATATCTAATCCAGAATTTCCTAAACAATCCTCTAATTCTGATAAAATTTCTATATTGTGTGGTTCTAAGAAGTAACTAACTTTAAAAAGTCTTTGCTCACTTTCTGGCTGTGGTATTAATTTGTCAAAATTATCGGCTATTTGTGAAACTAATTCTCTATCCCAAGCTTGAGATAGATGTTCTGACCACTTCTGATTGAGAGTTAATTGATATTGAGCATCATAATCATAGATTTCTGTTCCTACTGCACAAATCAAAATATCTGGTTTGAGAAGAGTTTTTTGTTTATCTTCTTGTTCTTTTTCGAGTTGTTGATACAGAAACAGCGATCGCCCTGTAGAATAGACAATCTTTGTGTTATGTTCCTGACGATGCAAATTTAGTCTCTGATTTAGTTTTTCCATTGCTTGATCATCCCCCACAAGGGTGTGGTCTAGATCAGTAATAAATAGAAACTGTTGCAAATTATACTTCATATTTTATTTTACAGGGCGATCGCCTGTGTTTTAGCCCAAAATCTACCAGAAAAAATTATTTACTACTATAGTGGTGAAAATGACCTTGACATTTTACCCCATACCAGCGATAAAGGTCAAGCAATAGAGTTTTTGCAAAGATTTACAATATTTTGGTTTCCTAAAATGATTAGCTATCTTAAAGGTATCGTTGCTGGTGTCCAAACCGTTAGCCCCAATCGTGTCATCTTGACTTTAGAAGTCAATGGCATGGGTTACGATTTGCAAATTCCCCAACGTTTGGCCAACCAATTAACTTCAACTGGTGATGTGATTCAAATCTTTACCCATTACCAGATTCGAGAAGAAATCCCCCTGCTTTACGGTTTTTCTTCTCCTTCAGAACGGGATTTATTTCGCCACTTGCTCAGTGTTAGTGGCATTGGTTCAGCATTAGCGATCGCCCTCTTGGATACAATGGAATTACCAGAGTTAGTCCAAGCTATTATCGCGGCTAATGTGCAAATGCTGATTCAAACCCCAGGAGTGGGCAAGAAAACGGCTGAACGCCTCTGTTTAGAACTCAAGGGCAAACTCATTGAATGGCGCAAATCGGCGGGGTTCTTCGTGGCTACAGGCGGTCCTGCACCAGGAATTTTAGAAGAAGTACAAATGACTCTTTTTGCCTTGGGATATACCGCCCATGAGGTTAGTAACGCCTTGCACGTAGTTGGGGAAGATATTGGTTTACCCAAAAATGCCTACGTTGAAGATTGGATTAGACAAGCGATCGCTTATCTCAGCAGCAATGAAGTAGAGTGTTCATAATTCATCATGAATAATAATCCCTATGCTTGGATAAATGAATCTCTTTCCACTATTCATCGGGCTGACTGGTATCGTTCGGTACAAACGATTCACGGCAGACCCGGTGCAACAGTGCTTTTATCTGGGCAAGAGGTGATTAATTTTGCCAGTAATGATTACTTAGGACTAGCTGGAGATGAACGTTTACAAATAGCTGCCATCAATGCTGTTCAAGCCTTTGGTACTGGTAGTACAGGTTCTAGATTACTCAGTGGCCAGCGAGAAATTCACAGACAATTAGAACAGGAAATAGCATCTACTAAACAAACAGAAGATTCATTAGTATTTAGTTCTGGCTATTTAGCAAATTTAGGCACGATTTCCGCCATAGTCGGTAAAAGAGACTTAATTTTATCTGATGAATATAACCATTCCAGCTTAAAAAAGGGGGCAATTCTCAGTGGTGCAACTGTTATGGAATATCCGCACAATGGTACTGCATTACTAGAAGAAAAATTACAACAACATCGCCAGAATTACCGACGCTGTTTAATTATTACCGATAGCGTCTTTAGCATGGATGGGGATTTATGTCCATTACCCCAACTCCTAGATTTAGCTGAAGAATTTAACAGTATGTTACTGCTCGATGAAGCTCATGCTACGGGAGTCATGGGGAAAACTGGCGCTGGTTGTGTAGAACATTTCGGCTGTACAGGTCGAGAATTAATTCAAATTGGCACATTAAGTAAAGCTTTGGGAAGTTTAGGCGGATATGTAGCTGGAAACAGCCCCCTCATTGACTTTTTACGCAATCGCGCCCCTAGTTGGATTTATACCACCGCCCTTTCCCCCGCAGATACAGCCGCCGCTTTAGCAGCTATAAAAATTGTGCAAGAAGAACCGGAAAGGCGATCGCAACTTTGGCAAAATGTCAATTATTTAAAACAATTAATTGCAGAGAATTTACCTAATTTAAAATTATTACCCACAGAATCCCCGATATTATGTTTTCAATTGCCTAGTGCAGCAGCAGCATTAACAGCAGGAAAGCATTTGAGAACATCGGGAATTTTTGCCCCCGCTATTCGTCCTCCCACAGTTAACACCAGTCGTATCAGAATATCTGTAATGGCTACCCATGAATTAGCACATCTTCAAAAATTGGTAGAAGTAATCAAAAGCATGGAAGAATTAGTCTAAAAATTCAGGACTGAAAAGATAAAGATTAAGAATACATCTGGACTTAGGCAAAACCTACTTCAAATACTCTCATTGCGACCTAAGGAAGCAATCTCAAACCCCTACATTTCCTTAAAATGCGTAAGTCCTGAATGAATCAGAGTATTTGATATTAATAGTATTTTGAGGTAAACTTATGACAGAAATTAAATTTGCTATTGAAGGTGAAGATGCCATCCAAGCCACAGAGGAGCTTTTGGCAATTGATGGTATAACAGGTAACTATACCGTAGATTCGGAAGAAGTGAAAAAAGAGGCAGTCATTACTACAGTTGCCACTATTGTCGGTTTAGTTGGTGGGACAATTGCCATAGCAGAACAAATTCGCAAATGGTATCAAGAGTATAAACAAAAACAGTCAGGTAAAAAAATTGCTAAAGTTCTAATTGTCGGCCGTAATGGTAGACGATTACTGTTAGAAAATGCCACAATT
>JBJTUF010000250.1:0-6688 GCA_046080565.1 Cuspidothrix sp.
TATTTGATTTTTGAAATATGCGTAGGGTGTGTTAGCGATAGCGTAACGCACCATTATCAAGGGTTTGGTGCGTTACGAACTCCGTTCTAACACACCCTACAATACCTAATTTTGTTCAAAACTCAAATAGGAATCCTATAGTAGCAGTACGGGCAAAGCATTTGACGGAGGAAAGTAAAAAATGCTTTGCCCTCGGTTATTTTTCTGCCCAGATTACTTCTAGGCGCTTTTGCGCTTCTTTTAAAGCGGTTTCGGCTGAAGATTTACCTAATAATGTCGCTTCAATTGCTCTCCCTAAACTATCAGAAATTCGACTATATCCAGCCAGAATTGGTCGAGAACCAGCGACAGGTATTTGTTCTACAAACACTTTTAACCAAGGTTTGTCACTGAGATATTGTTTATATTCTTGACTGGCGGCTGATTTGATATTAACAGGTAAAAAACCTGTACCTATACTCCATTCTGTTTGGAATTCTTGACTCAGCACAAATTCTAAAAACTTGAATGCAGCTTTTTCTCTTTCTGGAGTTGTTTTCATCACAAAAAAACCACCAGTACCTGTGACTGTAGATTGAGTAACATTAGCCGGAATGGGAAATACCTGATAATCAACTTTAGACTTAGTAATATAAGTCCAAGGACCTGTAATTTGCATTGCTACACGGCCAGCAATAAAAGCATCTTCTTCATAACCCCGTTCTGGGGGAGAAAGGGTTGCAGAACCATCTTTAATTAAATCTTCCCACAATTTTAAAGCAGTAATAGTTCCTTCATTCATTAAATCTGGACTGTCATTATTTACTATTTCACCTCCAGCACTCAATAAAAAGGGAAACCAAGTAAATACAGTCCATTCTTGTTTACCTAAAGGTAGCAACATTCCGTACTGTTCTGGCTGCTTGTCGCCATTTTTGTCAATAGTTAGTTTTTTCGCAACTTCTCTCAATTCTTTCCAAGTTCTAGGAGTTTGAGTAATTCCCGCTTTTGCAAACAAATCAGAACGGTAAAAAATGCCGATATTGCTGGTGTAAAATGGGATTGACCAAATGTGATTATCTAATGTTAATTGCTCAAATAAATTGGGACTAACTTCTGATTTTACAGGTGATTGAGCTAACCAATTTTCTAAAGGTACAATTGCCCCTAGTTCTGCAAACTGACCAGTAAATTGTGGGTCAAATGCAAGAATATCGGGAGGTGTATTACCCACGACTGCTGTTAATATTTTAGGCAATCCTTCTGCATAAATAGACTCTACTTGAATATCAGGATGAGTTTGATTAAATTTGTCTACTAATTTATTAAAAACATCTCGATTATTAGGGGGGTTAATTGCTTGCCAAAGTGCTAAATGAATTATTCCATTATTTTTATGTGTAGCTTCTTGACAACTAGATAAAAATATAATGCAAAAACTCATTACAATTCCTAAAATTGCTACTGTCCTAGCGGAATGAACTAACTGACGCAAATAATTTCTAATTTGTAATAAAAACAACAGGATATTATTCATGTCAAAAATTTATCTAGATACAGAAACACTATTAGTAAAATTCTTACTTACACTAGTTTCAGCCCTAGTATAAACATAAGTTTCAGGCTCTTTTATTGTGTGAGTTTTAAATATTTTTTCTGCTCTTTCCCATAAATCTGTATCTTCTCCATAAGTCATGTGTTTAAATCCTTGCAACTCAAAAAATACTTTTCTTTTTCCGAAAAATGTAGGACCCAAAACACATTCTTTTAAATTAATTAATTTACCAGGTTGATAATAATCTGCAACTAAAATTTCTTCTTCGCTAAAAAATCCCCCTTGAATTAAATCAATTTCTGGATGAGCTTTCATATATTCTAATCGTGACTCTAAATGATTTGGTTTATATGAGTCGTCACTATCAAGCAGTGTTATATATCTACCAAAAGATGCCTGAATTCCTGCATTTTTGGCATAACATTGTTTTTTATTCTGATGCTTTAAATAACGGATATTATTGTATTTATCAAGATAGGAGTTGACAATTTCAAAAGTATTATCACTGCTACCATCATCTACTATTAACAGTTCCCAATTTGTAAAAGTTTGATTGAGGACACTATCAATACCTTTATTTAAGTAATGAGCGCGGTTATAGGTACAGACAATAATGCTAATTTCTGGGCTGATATCAAAAGCGATAGGACTCATAGTGAGTTATTTACAGATAAAAGGTAGGTTAATGGCGTATCAACTAATATCTAGTATCGCATAACATGGTAACATGACTAAGTTAGTGGTCATTACCTTAAATACTAGGTAACAATGATAACTAATGTTCTGCAATATTTACAAATTTCAGAATGCAGTCAAAAGCAATCTGCTAAGACATTTTACAGTTAGTTCAATATTTATTAAATATATATTTTTCAGCTTATGACTCATTTTGGCACAATTTGCCCCACCGCTACTGGTCACTTAAACACAATGACTGCTGTAGGACGCGAACTCAAAAAACGAGGTCATCGTGTCACTGTTTTGGGGATGCCTGATGCAGAACCTAATGCCAAAGCTGCTGGCTTGGAATTTCGTCCTATTTCTGGGGATGAGTTGCCGGTGGGAACAACAGCTAAATTTTATGAAGAGTTGGGTAAACTCAACGGGTTAGCTGCATTACGTTACACAACTTCTTTATCAGAACAAACCACGGCTTTATTTTTGTAGGATGCACCACAAGTTATTCAAGATGCTGGAATAGAAGCACTGATAATTGATGAATGTATATTTGGGGGAAGCACAGTAGCCGACTTTGTGAATATACCTTTTGTGACGGTTTGTTCAGCCCTAGTCAATGGTTTTGATTATTCTATTCCGCCATATTTTAAAACTTGGCAATATAACCCAGCATGGTGGGCAAGATTGCGAAATCGTGCAGGTTATGAGTTAATGTTGTTGAGTTTTAGTAAACCTATTCGACAGGTAATTTCAAAATTTCGTCGTGAATGGAATTTGCCACCTTGTACTCATATTAATGATTTTTACTCTGTTTCCAAATTAGCAATTATTAGTCAACAAGTAGCCGAGTTTGAGTACCCAAGACCTAATTTAGCTGGATTACTTCATTTTACTGGACCTCATTTTGATGCTACAGCTAGAAAGTCCGTTGATTTTCCTTTTGAAAAATTAAATGGACAGCCTCTTATTTATGCTTCCATGGGAACATTACAAAATCGGCTGCATAATATTTTCCATCATATTGCGGAAAGTTGTGTAGGTTTAGATGCTCAATTAGTTCTTGCCCTGGGAGGTGGACTAGAACCTCAAGACTTACCAAACTTACCAGGAAATCCCATAGTTGTGAAATATGCACCGCAGTTAGAACTGCTCCAAAAAGCAAGTTTAACTATTTGTCATGCCGGAACTAATACTGTGTTGGAGTCATTGTTTTATGGTGTACCTTTGGTGACTATTCCTATTACTAATGATCAACCAGGAGTAGCCGCACGTATTGTCTGGTCTGGTACAGGAAAGTTTATTTCCACTTCTTGGTTAACTACTCCTAGATTACGTCAAGCTATTCAAGAAGTATTGACGCAACCATCTTACAAAAATAATGCTTTGAGGCTAAAAACAGCAATGAATCAAGCAGGAGGAGTCGGTCGTGCTGTTGATATTATTGAGGAAGTGATCTTAAAAAATCAGCTAGTCAGTTAACAGAATAAAAATTTTATTAAATGTAAGTTTATCTTCATAAAATTTGGTAATGTTGTTAGAGTGTTGAGTAAATCAATGAAAATAAATCTCTTTTATGCCTAGATTACCACTTCCTTCTTCTTTAAGCTCTTACTATACAGCTTCATTTAATTTAAAGCACCATATACAGGAATTTTTGCATTTGGATTCAGAAATAGTAGAGAGTAGGTTAGAGACAAGTCAGCAGCAGATGGCTGAGTTAGGTCATAAAGATTTTGATTGGGAACAAGCAACAGCTTTTTATCGTGACAAGGTAGGAGAATTTTACTTATTTGATTTGGGGGCGTGGCATTTAGCAAGTCATGAATATATTGAAGATACCTTGTTGTTGATTTCAAACCATGCCCAAGGTCGAGTTTTGGATTTTGGTGGTGGAATTGGGACACATACTCTGGGTACTGCGCTGTGTCCGCAGGTTGAGCAAGTTGTATATTGTGATATTAATCCGATTAATCGTGATTTTGTGAAATATCGGGCTGAACAAATGGGTTTGAGTCAAAAAATCATTTTTTGTCAGGAGATAGCTGCTAACGAAACTTTTGATACTATTATTTCTTTTGATGTTTTAGAACATTTACTAGACCCTAGCCAGCAGTTATTAAAATTCCATCAAGCTCTGACAGATGAGGGTAAAATTATCCTCAATTGGTGTTTCTTTAAAGGTGTTAATCAAGAACATCCTTTTCATCTCGATGATCCTTATTTAGTAGATATTTTCTATCGCACACTTCAAAGTAAGTTCTTAGAAATTTTTCACCCTTACCAAATAACATCTCGTTGTTACCGTAAGTTAGTTTAAAATATGAAAATTTAGTTGTTGATATAGTGCAGCTTCGCGGAAATAACTATCTAGTTTAACAAGGTGAAAAAGCTGATAAAACAAGCTTTCTTACCTTCTGCTTTCTTGCAATAGTCTGTGTTTATAGTTTTTAACCTACTCAGATATTCACAGACTGGCATGGGTATCATACCACGGTTCTATAATCTTGAGTGTTTCTAAGAGCTTTTTCCCTAGAGGAATATCATAAATAAACCCATTCAATCTAAATATTTTATAGTACCAAAAAATGCGTTTGTGGATATTGATTGCTTCACGTTCAGAAAGCCAGATTCCTGGTGTTTCTTCTCCAAAAAGTCCGCTACAACCAAATTCAAATTGATGTTCAATGTATTTGCCTTCTCTTGCTGGAGAGGGACAAATTTGTTCTGATATATTCTGTTGGCTGATAACTTTAAATTTTTGATAACCAAGTTCTTGTAATATTTTAAATTCTTCGAGCAAGTTATTCCAAGAAGTTTTTGCTGATTCTATGGATAGAAACTGTGGTTTGCTGTCAAAGTGCCTTAATGCTTCTACGCATAACAAATCTGCACCTTCAATATCTATTTTCAAATAGTAGGGAATGCCAAATTTTTGTAAAATGTTTTCAAATGTAGAACCTTTGACGGTAATTCCCTGGGAACTTGTCCCAAATACCTCGTTTCTTTTCACCCAATCTTGAGAAATTGTCCCCCAAACACTTATGTCTAAATTAGCATAAAAGGTAATGTCGCCATCTTGTGGGGCTATGGCGAGATTAAGAAGTTGTAGCTGACCATCATCTATATATGATTGTAGTCGCTTTTTTGTAGTTTCATAAAGCTGAGGATGAGCTTCTATACCAATGACTCGAAAACCTTTTTTTAAATAGTATTCTGTGTCTTCACCCAAATGAACACCAACATCAATTATTAAATTTTTATCCATAGATAATCATTTTTTACGAGTATAAACAAAAATTCCATCTGGAGTTATTATTACATGATTTAGAAACCATTATCACTGGTGTTTTGCTATTGTTGATTTCTACCATGTAGCCATGCCAATTTTTCTAATAAATTTATTTTTTTATTTCTAATATCCCTGCTTTTGCATCTAATGTTGCCATTACTCCCACAGGCAAAGCTGCATTCGGGCTATCATGACCAAAGGGTAAATCCGAGACAATAGGAATGTTTAAATCAGATAATCTATCTTGTAAAACTTCCTCTATAGTCAAACTAGGTACATTAGCTGGGGCTTCGCACTTGGTAAACCCTCCTAATGCAATACCCCGAACTTTAGATAAAAGCCCACTTAATCGCCATTGAGTTAACATCCTATCAATACGATAGGGTGCTTCTGTGACATCTTCAAAAGCTAATATTATACCATCTAGGTTAGGTAAAAGGGGTGTACCTAAAAGATGGGTGGCTACTGTGAGATTACCAGGAAGTAATGCACCTGTGACAGTACCACCTCCCCAACCTTGACCCTTTAAAGGTGCGATCGCCCGGCCTTCTACAATATCGAATAACCTCTGTATTGACCATTCTAGCTCATTTGGTAGGGTAGTAAGTACAGGACTGTGTAAACTACAAATACCAGCGTTATAGAGACTCCAAAGCAGGGCTGTGACATCAGAAAAGCCTATCAACCATTTAGGATCGGCGGTGTTTTGTTGCCAAGTCCAATCTTCTAAAATCCGGGTACTACCAAAACCTCCTCTAGCGCAGAGAATACCGCGACATTCCGGGTCATTCCATGCTGCTGCTAGGTGCTGACGACGGTGGGTATCTGTACCGGCTAGATAACCATGTCTATTATCTAAATTATTGTTAATTTCCACACGGTAGCCGTGCGATCGCCAAATTTCTATACCCTGATTAAACGCCTCAAATTCTCGTAATGCACCACTAGGGGCGATAACGCGCAGTAGATCACCAGGTTGGAGAGGTGGGGGTAATATCATTTAGATGTGACAGTTGAGAGGTGACAGAAAATAGGGAATAGGGAATATTTATAGGACTTACGCATTGACAGAATAACAAAATAGTGAATTGATAAATAAGGGTCGTCTAGTAATGGGTATGGGAGAATGAGAGAAATTACTAAACCCTCGACAGCACAATGCAATCTAGACATCTACACCTTATTTT
>JBJTUF010000251.1:0-8812 GCA_046080565.1 Cuspidothrix sp.
GGGGTACATCAAATGTTCCAAAAAACTATAGAAGAATTAATGCAATTTAGCCGCTATCGGTTGAAGGATTACATCAAAGGGCAAAGAGCTATGAAGCTTGCTCTCTCTAGCTTCTAGCTATCTTGTCCTCCTGTCAGAAAAACTTGATGAGTAATGAAAGAATGTCTGGTATTGTAAGGTGGTAAGTATTTTGTTAGTTGACCCTGTTCTATTAAGCTGTAAATTATTGATTTGATTTTATTATTATTTTGACTCCACCCTGACCAGTACCGTCTGACTGTCTCACTATCTATTATTTTACCAGTAGATGATTTGAAAACTACATGATTGGTATTATCTGTATCTGTGTTTATTGACTTGAGTAAGTGCCACAATTCACTATTTTTAGGTAGTGGAAATATTCTAATTAATTCTGTACCTTTACTGTTTTTAAGAGGGTAAAATTTTTTTGTTGTCTTACTGTAAGTCCTTCTAAATAGGATTTGTTCTCTATCCCATAAAACATCACACCATATAAAACCTATTGCCTCACCTGTTCTGCATCCAGTCAAAAATTTAAACTTTAAAAAGTTGTACAACCATACTGGTTGATGTTCTTTACAGTAGTTAAGTATTACTTGTACCTCTTCCCAAGTGTAAGCTTTTGACTTGTCTAATACATCGTTATCTGTTTCTACTTCGTTCTGTTTTTTGCCTTTATTACCAGCATTAATTACCAACTCTTTAGAAAAGTCCCGATATGGGTTTTTATCACAAATTTGTAATTTTATAGCAAAGTCATAAGCGTGTTCTAATTGTGATAAAAGATTTTTGACTGTTGTTATATCTCGGTTTTTAACTAACCAGTTTCTAATTAATATGCCATCTTCTGAGTTAGTTTCTTTTATTGCTTTAACAATAGAATTTTGATATACACTTGTGTATTTTTGCACAAAAACTGTTTCTCTCAAGCTAGGTTTTTTGTACTCACAATATCTATCCCATATCTCTATTAGTCCTAATCGTGGTTTAGGTGGTGTGTCGTTGGTAGTTTTTGGAGATTTGCCACCTGATATAGGGGTTAAGGTGATTACACCATGTGCGGCTAATACTTCTAGATAGCGACTTTCGTTAAAATTACCGTCATCACACTGTAATTTACCGCGCTTTAATTCAATTTGTAACTGTTCTATTATCTCGACTGCTTTTGCTCTATTAGAAGGGGAGTCAGATAGTTGTAACCCTTTTCTAATCTGACTTAGGCCAGGGAAATATTGTCTAGGGAAGTTAACCTTTAACCTGTTTTTTTCTGACATTAAACCGATAGAACCTTTATCAGCCTTAGTTTTTGTCATAATACTCAAATGATACTCAATTAGTGAAAACCAGTTATTAAATAACTTATTAAACAACTGGTTTTGAGTATTGTAACACTTGTTCAGTTTCTCGGACTCCTGTAACTGAGTTAGTCGGTTGTCATTGGCAAAATTCTTTTGCTCCCCTGTTCCCCTGCTCCCCTGCTCCCCTATTACCCACCTGCTTCTTCTTCCCCTTGAGGTAAACTTCTAATTAATTCCCGAATTACATCGGTTGCTGGTCTGCCTGTTTGCTGGCAATATTTTTCTAGCTTTTCCGCTTCTTGTGTAGCCAGATTAACTGTTATGCGTTTAACCGCCCATTTTTTATTTGTCATTATCATGCACTTAGCTATATATTTACTTGATCTAGAGATTTCTGAGACACAGAACGCTGAATGAGACTATGAGAGTTAGTCTGAAATAACAATGTAACAAAAACACTAATATTATTAAAATTTTTGAGTTTGTCAACTACTAGGGAAAAGAAATTGAGCGATCGCCTGGTGGAAATATTGTATACTCCTTGTTAATTTAGACTGATTACCATTGATGTCAGCTTGTCCTAAGTTGACAGTTAGAGTATAGGTTTTATATATAGCTGTAGTCAGGATAATTAGGAGATTATGAATCCTTGAAACATATATATAACAAGGCTTTTCTTCCTGCCTCCGGTTACTGAGCGAAGTCTAAGTGCGGTTACTGAGCGAAGTCTAAGTGCTGCCTTAAAGCCTTCTGCTATAGCAGTTATCAATGTTGAGATTCTAGATTAAGACAAAAAAATTAGTGGAGCAGGGCAATTCATAAATTACCTCTGCCCTATGTTGCTGATTTTTTAGGTAAGTCCTATAAATTTAGAGATGTTAGTCAACAGTGGCTAAGTTTAATGTTGCCGAAGACAGGACATGACCTTCTAATAAAGCCATCATATCTTTTGCTTGGGGATTACCACGACTTGCCCCGGTTAATCCTTTGGCAATGATTAAACCGCAATAACCATGGGTATGGTGACAACGCTGCTCCCATTTTTTCCTAGCTTCTATATGTACTGGGTCATCATGTACAAATTGCCCAAACAAAAATAATTCATGATTCTGTGTTTGCAATAAACCTAAGTCAAATCTATCATCATCCCAGTCATCAACAACCGTATGAAAGCAAATGCCATTTAATCCCCCATCGTCTTGAATACGCTCAATAATCATCTTAGCTTTGGGGCGAGAGGTCTGAATCACGACTACGGGTAAACCATCCCCCTGTCGTGGAAATTCACTTGCTGATTGGTAATTCAATCCTTGAGGTAGGTTATCCAATGTATCCCAAGGTAAAACTCCCAGACACATAAAAGCATCTTCTGGAATTAAATCATCTCTGATCGCCTCTAATAAAGACTCTTCATATTCGTCATATTCGTCATCCTCATCATCTTCGTCATCCAAACCAGCCATTTCTTCTAATTCGGCTGTTAACTCTGGCATGGTCGCAACAGTGATAGTTAAGGATTTACGATTTTTATCCGGTTCTGGTAAAGAAATCCGATAACGTTGGGTGAGAGTGGGAAAATCTTCTTCGTATAATTGACGATAGTGGTCACGCACAAACCGTAATAAACCTTCTACAGCCACAAAAGTGAGCAGGGCTTCTTCCTCGTATAAAACAGAACGTAAACCTTCTAAGGGGTGAATATTCCCAAAAGTAGGCTGAATTTCTGATAGGGGCATATCTGCCAAATTTTCTCCATCATCGTCCCTATCGTCCAATGAATCAAAAGTGAGAAATAAACAGTCTTGTTTGAGGAATGCTTCTTCTAAATCATGATTAAGTTCATCTGCATCAGCCATAACGGCGGAGCGAAAGCGTTTGAGGGAGTCTTCCGAACGATAAAATAAAATCCCATATTCAATACCTAACATCCCCATGACCGAAGCATAGAGTTTTTCTACATCCCATTGATTAATTTCGATGGAGATGATTTGTTGTTCTTCTAAAAAGTTCCAAGGGGCTGCTTGCCAAACTTCTAAAGCTTGCTCACGCAATCGGTGGGCGTATTTCGGAGGTAAATCGGGAATTTGATTATCAATGACTTCGGCAAAGGAGCGAAACAGTTCATCAATGATAGGTAATTGAGGTACGTAGTCAATGGCAATATCTAAATCTTGTAACACCCCGCGCAGGTAAAATTGAATTTCCCGATCGCGTACTACTATTCTTTGGGGTCTAGCCGGTTTGGCAGGACTTTGAGGATGTTCTATTGCCCGCATCAGGGTACGGACAATAGCTTCAGGTCCCAGCATAGGATCTACCATATCCATGCCTCTAACAATGCCCTCTGAGGCATCTACCCAGATAATACATTCTCCTTTACCCTCTGGGTCTGCAAAGGGACTGTGCGATGATGACAATGGACGGCGATCGCCCTCCCATACAGAAGGAATCTGGGTTAATTTCTGCAACCGACGACTGGTAGAGCGATTAAAACTGGTCATAGAATAAGTGAGTCAAAACAAAGCAATTGAGAACTAGATAGTTAAGGCAACAGGGACTGGTGAACCCCTCAATTCTAAAATAAAAATTTGAGGTTGCTGACAAATAGGCAACAAGTTATAGAGAAGAGATAATGGAAAAATGATCTCTGTCTGTTCCTATCTTCCCATCAACTTCTTCTTTTTTGCCGTCCTAATGTCGCTAAAATGAATCTAAAAATATCCTTAGCAGCCCAGAGGCAACAGAACGGATGATGGGATAGGGTATTGATAAAATGAATTCAGGAGTTAAGAATCTATGACACAAACAACTCAAACACAACAGCGCGGAATAATTTTATCTGAAGCCGCATTACGTCAAGTTAAATCTTTACAAGCCAGCCAAGGACAAGATTTATGCTTGCGGGTGGGAGTTAGACAAGGTGGTTGTTCGGGGATGTCTTACATGATGGATTTTGAGGATATCAGCAAAATAACTCCTGATGATGAGGTTTTTGATTATGATGGCTTTAAAATTATTAGCGATCGCAAAAGTCTACTCTATCTATATGGTTTAATGCTCGACTATAGCAATGCTATGATTGGTGGTGGTTTCCAATTCACTAACCCCAACGCCTCTCAAACCTGCGGTTGTGGTAAATCTTTCGGCGTATAATATTTGAGAAAATTTTGTCAGTTATTTGGTTGCTAATCACAACTGATAACTGACAACTGACAACTGACTAAGCACAAATGACTAATACAATTGATTCCCTATTTGATACAGGTTTAGAACGCTATAAAGCTGGAGAATCTGTAGAATCTCTGATTCCTGTATTTAAAGAGGTATGCGATCGCGCTCCTAAAGCCAGTTCAGCCTGGATTTGCCTAGCTTGGTTATATCTTCTTGATAATAAAGGTCAGTTAGCGTTTAAAGCGGCGAATAAAGCTGTAAAACTAAATCCTCAAGATCCCCAAGGCAGAATTAATCTCGCTTTAGCTATGCTAGAAATCGGTCAAAAAGGTTTGCGGGAACACATTGATATTGCACAACAATTGATATTTGTCAATGAAGAATGGCAAGAAGAAATTAAAAATAGCATTGAAGATGGTTTAACCAGAAAACCGGATTGGAAAAATTTGCAAAAAGTTAAAAAATGGTTATTTGAGGAATAAGTGACAGGTGACAGGTGACAGGTGACAGGCAAGAGGCAAGAGGCAAGAGGCAAGAGGCAAGAGGCAGTATGGGCGAACGGCTGTTCGCCCGTACAAAAGTGAACCGTCACCAGTCACCAGTCACCAGTTAACAGTCAACAGTCAACAGTCATCAAGAATATGAAAGACAAATTATTAAATTGGCTCAACTTAATTTTAGTTGCTGATGTTTTCTTAGTTATTTTAGGTTTTGGCTGGTTTGTTATTGCTGTCGTTGGTGATGCTTCCGGTATCAATCTTGGTTTAGACTTATGGCATCAACTTTGGATACCATTATTCAACCCAGCAATTGGTATTCTCATGGGTGGTGCATTATTGAGTGGAATTATTAGTTGGATATCTAAGAAAGTAAAAAAAGGCATTTGAGAAACAGTAAATCACCAAACATGGCATCAAAATCTATTCTCAATTAAGTAGGTTGGCATGAAAAATTATCGTTATGGCAAGGCAAGAGGCAAGAGGCAAAAGGCAATAGTGAAGAACCTTTGAGCGATTTTACTTTTTTTCACATACTTTTAAATTTTTCTGTTCACCTACTTAGGAGCAATAGTCTTGGTGAAAGGATAAGGAAATTATCTACCAGGCAGAGTAGATTTAGATACTCGGAAACCGATTGAAATAGTGAACACAACTAAGGATAGAAGAAATCGGTGCAATTCTGAAAGGATGGAAAGTTGAGGTAGTTGAGCAAATCAAAACTCATTTTCTCTAAAGAGAATGTAGAGACGTTACTCCGGGGTAAGCTTCCGCTACATGAAACGTCTCTACAATTGTAGAATATAAGTCTTTCACCTGTTTCACCCTAGTTAAATTCGATTTCTTAAACACTCATGTCATCAACTCCCCACTATCTTAGCGGTAACGATATTCGCGCTTTATTCCTTGACTTCTACACCCAACGAGGACACCAACCGCTTCCCAGTGCATCCCTCGTACCCGAAGACCCCACCGTACTGCTAACCATAGCGGGGATGCTACCATTTAAACCGATATTTTTAGGACAGCGCACCCCGGAATTTAAACGCGCTACAACTTCTCAAAAGTGTATCCGTACCAATGATATCGAAAATGTGGGACGGACAAAACGCCACCATACATTTTTTGAGATGTTAGGTAATTTTAGCTTTGGTGATTATTTTAAAGAACAGGCGATCGCCTGGGGTTGGGAAATATCAACACAAGTTTTTGGTTTCTCTCCTCAAAACTTAGTCGTTAGTGTATTTGAAGAAGACGACGAAACTGTTGCAATTTGGCGTGATCAAATTGGAGTTGCAGAAAACCGCATCAAGCGCATGGGTGCTGATGATAATTTCTGGGTTTCTGGTCCCACCGGTCCCTGCGGTCCCTGTTCAGAAATTTATTATGATTTTCACCCAGAATTAGGAGATGATCATATTGATTTAGAAGATGATTCTCGATTTATCGAGTTTTATAACTTGGTATTTATGCAATATAATCGGGACGCAGAAGGAAACTTAACACCCCTCCAAAATAAGAACATAGACACCGGAATGGGTTTAGAGAGAATGGCGCAAATTCTCCAAAAAGTTCCTAATAATTATGAAACAGATTTGATTTTCCCCATCATTGAAACTGCCGCGAATATTGCTAAAATTGACTATCATCAAAGTGATGAAAAAACCAAAGTTTCCTTAAAAGTAATAGGTGATCATGTCCGTTCTGTCGTACACATGATCGCCGATCAAATTCGTGCTTCTAACGTTGGTAGAGGTTATATTTTACGGCGATTAATTCGTCGCGTTGTTAGACATGGAAGATTAATTGGAATTTCTGGGGAATTTATTAACCAAGTTGCAGAAACCGCAATTTCTCTTTCTGAATCAATTTACCCCAATTTGCGACAAAGGGAAACCGCAATTAAAGCAGAATTAGCCAGAGAAGAAGCTAACTTCTTAAAAACCTTAGAAAGAGGTGAAAAACTACTAGCAGAAATTATCCAAGAAGTAAAACAAAAAAGTTTAACTTCCATTAGTGGTGAAAGTGCATTTACCTTATATGATACCTACGGTTTCCCATTAGAACTAACTCAAGAAATCGCCGAAGAACAGAATTTAACAGTTGATGTTGATGGTTTTAAAGCAGAAATGCAGAAACAGGTAGAACGTGGTAAAGCAGCACACGAAACCATTGATTTAACTGTTCAAGGTTCTTTAGATAAATTAGCAGAACATATCCATTCTACGCAATTTATTGGTTATCATGAATTAGCAACCACAGCAAAAATTGAAGTATTGTTAGTTAATGGTATTTCCCAAGAAGAAGCAGAAGCAGGAACAGAAATACAAATTGTCCTGGATAAAACCCCATTTTATGCGGAATCTGGGGGACAAATCGGAGATAAAGGTTATATTTCCGGTGATGGAATTTTAATCATAATTGAAGACGTGAAAAAAGAATCTGATTTCTTTGTTCATTTTGGTAAAATTGAACGTGGTACAATTAGAATTGGTGATGATGTAACCGCCCAAATTGACACCGCCTGTCGTCGTCGCGCTCAAGCTAATCATACAGCAACCCATTTATTACAAGCTGCATTAAAGAAAGTTATTGATGAAGGAATTTCCCAAGCAGGATCATTAGTTTCTTTCGATAGCTTGCGGTTTGATTTTAACTGTCCTCGCGCTTTAACTGCGGATGAAGTTCAACAAGTGGAAGAATTAGTAAATAGTTGGATTTCTGAAGCGCATTCTGCGAAAATTGAAGTATTACCTTTAGCAGAAGCAAAAGCTAGAGGTGCAGTTGCAATGTTTGGTGAAAAATACGGTGATGAAGTGCGAGTAATTGATTTCCCTGGTGTTTCAATGGAATTATGTGGGGGAACTCACGTTAATAATACTGCGGAAATTGGCGTTTTCAAAATCATTTCTGAAGCGGGAGTTTCTTCAGGAGTGAGAAGAATAGAAGCGGTATCTGGTGCGGCGATTTTAGATTATTTGAATGTGAGAGATCAAGTTACAAAAGATTTGTGTTTCCGCTTTAAAATTAAACCGGAAGAAATACCCGACAGAATCACAACTTTACAAACCGAACTTCGCAACCGTGAAAAAGAAATTCAAACTCTAAAATCACAACTTGCAATAGTGAAATCTGACAGTTTATTACAAACTGCGCAAACCGTAGGAGAACATAAAATTATTGTTTCTCAACTAGAAGATGTAGACGCAGAATCATTAAAAGATGCAGCAGAAAGATTACTGCAAAAAATTGGTAATGGTGCTGTGGTTTTAGGTTCTATTCCTGAAGAGGGAAAGGTAAGTATTGTTGCTGCTTTTAGTTCGGAAGTGAATAAAAAAGGAATCCAAGCAGGAAAATTTGTAGGTAATGTAGCTAAAATTTGTGGTGGTGGTGGTGGTGGAAAACCTAACCTCGCGCAAGCTGGGGGAAGGGATGCAAGTAAACTACCGCAAGCTTTGGAAACTGCGAAAAGTGATTTATTAGCAGGGTTGAAATAGGATTTAGATCCCCGATTTTTTAACAGAAGTCGGGGATTTGAATTTATATTGTCACTGCAACTTGACCTACTTTTGTAGAAGGTTTGGGTATAGGTTTTCCATCTTCTTTTAACACTTCTAAATAGGGCTTGCTGAATAAACACAAAACCTAGATAAATCAAGAGTTGAGGTGGCAGAAAAAAGGAATAAAGTGCAAGAAAAAGGGGTAAAATAGATAAAAACCCTTGCATCAAGGTGCATCAAAATGTATCGCAAACAAAAACAACAAGACGCAGACCCGGAAGAGTTTGAAATACCCTTTGGGGGGAAACTAGCAGCAGATAACCGA